>JAFKKW010000002.1 GCA_017304275.1 Hyphomicrobiales bacterium
AGGTCAGCCCGTTCCTGTTCGCCGTCGACGTGGACGCCTCCAGCATCCGACAAATGAGCGATGCCACGGTGATCGAGCCGGACACGATCGCGGAACGCGCCGACGCAATCCGCGATGCCGTCGCCCACATGAAGAAGCACGTGAAGTCGATCCTGGGGCGCCTCAGGCCGACGGTGCACCTCGAACTGGGGCTCGCCAATGCGATCGAGACGCTGGTGGCCTCCTGGCAGCTCCGCAATCCGGACGTCACGTTCAACGTCGACGTCACGGACCGAAGCTGCGGCCAGAAACTCGATGCCGTCATCCACGGAATCGTGCGCGAGGCGGTCAGCAACGCCTTCAAGCATGCCTCGCCGACGCGGATCGACGTCTCGGTGACACGCGATGCGGATGATGACGTGCGGGTGCCCGTGCGCGACGATGGGGGCGGGCTCAAGCCTCAGAGCCTGGCGAGCGGCTTCGGGCTGATCGCGATGCGCGAGCGCGTGGCGGCGCTCGGCGGCAGCGCCGAAATTAACAATCAGGACGATCCGGCGGGAGTTACAGTGGACGTACGACTACCAATACGGGACAGTTACGCAGCATTCGACGGATCAGGAGATCCGGGGGACAGCACATGAAGGTTCTCGTCGTCGATGATCATGCCGTCGTTCGGCAGGGCGTTCAGCGTCTTCTGTCGGCGATTCCGGATACTGCCGTGTCGGAGGCCGCGACTGCGCACGAAGCCCTGGCGCTGGCGCGAAAGGAAAACCCGGATGTCGTCATTCTCGACATCAACCTCGAAGGCGCGAGCGGGCTCGAGCTGTTGCGGCGGCTGCGCATCGAGAACCCGTCCATTCGCATTTTGATGTTCAGCATGCATTCCGAAGCCATCTACGCCAACCGGGCGCTCAAGGCGGGTGCCTACGGCTATGTCTGCAAGAGCGCCGGCAGCATGGAGCTGCTCGCCGCCGTGCAGCGCGTGGCCGACGGACAGCGCTATCTCGACAGCAGCATGGCGGGAGAGCTGGTGATGAGCAGCGTGCGCAGCGAGGATCCCCTGCGCAAGCTCACCAACCGGGAGATCGAGATCCTGCGCATGCTCGGCGAAGGCAAGAGCCTGCAGGGCATCGCGGAGGCGATCGGCATCGCCTACAAGACGGTCGCGAACTCGTGCGGGCGCATCAAAGAGAAGCTCGATCTGCCCCGGACGTCGGATCTGATCCGCTTCTCCATCGAAAACCGCCGCACTTGAGCGACATCGTGGAGCGGATGGCGATATTGCGTTCATTGTTGCACCCAGGGTGCAAGAGAGGTTCGACATGAAAATCCTGATCGTCGACGATCATGCGGTGGTCCGCGAAGGCATCCGCAGACTGCTTGCAACGATTCCGGGCACGGAGGTGCACGAGGCCGCCGCACCCGACGAAGCGCTCGCCCTCGCACGCGCCCTCGCTCCCGACATCATCGTGCTCGACATCAATCTCGACGGATCGAACGGGCTCGAACTGTTGCAGCGCGTCAAGGCGGAAAACGCCGCGCAACGCGTGGTCATGTTCACGATGCATTCGGAGGCGAGCTACGCCATGCGGGCGCTCAGGGCGGGTGCTTCGGGCTACGTCAGCAAGAGTGCCGATGCCGCCGAGCTCGTGACGGCCGTGAAGGCCATCGCCTCCGGCGATCGCTACCTCGACCGCGCCATGGCAAACGAGCTCGCCACCGGGTCCGGCTACGTCGAGGACCCGCTGCACAGGCTCTCCAATCGCGAAGGCGAAATCCTGCGCCTGCTCGGTGAGGGCAAGAGCCTGTCCGAGATCGCCGACACGTTCGGCATCGCCTACAAGACGGTTGCGAACTCGTGCAGCCGCCTCAAGGAAAAGCTCGGCGTCGAGCGCACGGCCGACCTCATCCGGCTCTCGGTCGAGAACCGGATGCGCATCAGCGCGCCAGGCGCTCGCGTGTAAGGACCTTCGCCAACTCGACGGCCGGCTGGTCGAACGGGTCGAGATCGAGGAGCCGTCCGGCAAGGATGGTCTCGATCATGAAATGCATGAGCAGCGCGCCCATCGACCGCTCGTCCAGCGTCTCAAGGTCGAATGTGCGGACAGGCCGGCCGGCTTGCGTGAGCGCGTCGGCGATGGCGTGGGACTGCGCGTCCACCACGTCGCCGATGGTCTTGCCGCCGAGGAACGCCTGGCCGCCGCGCTGTGCCATATCGGCGTCGAGCACGGGGCCCTGCCCCTGGCTCGCAACGCGGATGACCGTGACCGCGATCTCGCGCGGACCGTCCATGAAGAGCTGAAGCTGGCTGTGCTGATCGACCGGGCCGAGCGCGGGGACCGGCGTCGTGCCTTCGCCGCCTTTGCCGAGGCTCTCGGCCCAGAGCTGCACGTACCATTCGGAGAAACGACCGAGCCGGTCGTTGTACGGCATCATGACCAGCGTGCGGATGCCACGCTCCTTGGAGAGGCCGACGGCGGTCGCGGCACCGATGGCGGGTGCGAAGGCGGCGGGAAACGACGCCGAGACGAGGCCGTCGATCACCTCCTGGGCGCCGGCGCGGATCTTGCGCGCGTCGAGGCCGCGGGCGAGCGCGGGAAGAAGCCCGACGTTGGTCAGGCAGGAGAAACGGCCGCCGATGCCCGTGTGATGCTCGAGCATCGGTACGCCGAGGCTGCCGAGCAGCGCGCGCAGTCCGTTGCTCTTGCCGGGTGCCTCAGGCTCGGTGATGCCGAGGAACAGCTCGGGGATGCGGCTTTCCAGGCCGGCGGCCTTGACGGCGGAGAGCGTGGCGATGAGTTGTGTCAGCGTCTCGGTCGTACCGCCCGATTTCGACGTGACGATGAAGCGGGTCTTGGCGAGATCGAGACGCGCGATACCGGCGGCGAGCGTCAGCGGATCGAGATTGTCGTAGAAGCGCGTACGTGGACGCGTCCGGCGCGTCGAGCCCTCGGCGCAGCACGAGACGCCGGGCGGGTTCCAGC
>JAFKKW010000003.1 GCA_017304275.1 Hyphomicrobiales bacterium
CGCCTGAGAAGCAAGACGAAACAACACGCTAGCCAAGCGTTGGGACGAGTTGCGCGCGGGGGACGTCCCCGCTCGCCGGGCGGCGACCGAGCGCCGCATGCATCCGACCTTTGGCAGGCACCATTAGACGTTGCGCTTTATCGCGCCATTCCCCAGACTTCCGCCTATAGATTGTCGCTTTCAGAGCAATATAATATCACGCAACTTCTTTGATTGGTTTATACACAGGCTAATTGAAGCATGACTGGGAGAGTGCGGCACCGGAACATACTTTGAAAATTCATTGCCTGGCCCATGCGGGCCTGGCGCTGGCGACGAACGGAGGGCGCGCGTCGCGAGCGTCGAAAAAATGAGTGCGGGGTAACCGTGCATCAAGACGCGGGACGCTGGCGTCTCGTGAAGAGAGGAAACAATGGCACTCCACCTCGCCGTGGCCAACCGCAAGGGTGGCGTTGGGAAATCCACGGTCTCCGTCATGCTCGCGCACAGTTTCAGCGTGTGGGGCGGCAAGCGGGTTCTGGTCGTCGACATCGATTCCCAGTGCAATGCATCGATCATCCTGCTCGGAGGCCGCGGTTGGCGCGAGGCGCGCGACGGGCGGAAGACGATCTCCGACTACTTCATCGATTCCTTCAAGACGCCGCACACCGTTCCCGGAAACTATCTCGCGGTGGAAGTCGGTGACGTCACCTGCTCCGCCGGCCGACGCCCGAAGCTCGACCTGTTGCCGGGCTCGCTGCTGATCGACGAGGTGCAAGGCGATCTCTTCCTCGATCTCGCCAGCGGCAGCTCCGGCAAGAACCTCATCATCGACCTGTCGCGACGTCTCGGCATGCTGCTCAGGCGCTGGGACAGCGAGTACGACGTGGTGATCATGGATTGCGCGCCGGGCCTTTCGTTCGTCACGCATGCCGCCATCGCCATTGCGGATCGCGTCATCGTGCCGTTCCGTCCGGACTACGTCTCGCTGATGGCGATCGACCGCATCTCGCTCGTCGCCGAAGGCGTGACCAATCTCGACGAGCTTTCGGCGGTTCCGTTCGCGCGGCGCCGGTATGTGTGCCTGCCGAACTTCGTGCGCGGACGCGGCGCCGAGCGACTCCTCATCGAGGAGGTCGGGATCACGCATCCGATCATGGACATGCAGCTTTCGCATCGCGACGGCATCGCGAACGCCTTTGAGTGGAGCCCGGAGGCGCGGACGATCGATGCCAAGTATGGGGACGGGGTGCAGGATCTGCGGCGGCTTCACGACGAGATCGCGCGCACGGTTGCCAACAACCTCACGCGCGCAATGGGGCATACCGATGACACGCACCGAGCGCTCAGCGCGTAAAGAGCTGCGCGTGCTCATCGAACGCGCCGTCCTGCGCGAGGGCGGTCTTCCGGATGGGGCCGCGCGGCGGATCGCGAACCGAATCCTGCGCCAGACGGAGCGGGTGGCGGAGATCGGCGCCGCGTTGCGGCCGGCTCAGGCATCGCCGCAGCCGGCTGCGGCTCCTTCGGCCGACGGACCGGCGGCGCCCGTCGCCGAAACCGCACCGGCGTTCGATCCCTACGAGATCGGCGCCGTCGTCACGCTGCATCGTCACGGCGCGGATGTACTCATGGAACGGCTCGCCGCGATCACGCGCATCGAGGATCTCAGGATGCTGGCGTCGGCCCAGAATCTTGCCATCAGCCCGGGGTGGTCGACCGCGGAGGAGCTGCGCGCGGCCATCGTATCCTGTGCGGAGCAGCGTCTCGCGGAGCGGCACGCGGCGGCGACGGTCCGGTAGCTTTCCGAACAAACAGCGAGGCGGGCCCGGCCGTGCGGCTCAGGCCTTGGCTCTGACGTAGCTGCCGGGTGCGTCCTCGATAACGCCGAGCTTCTCGCCGGGCTCGCGCGGGATGGTCCAGCCGCCCGCGTACTTCGTGAGCCATTCGACCCAGTACGGCCACCAGGAGCCGGGATGCTCCTTGGCCATGCCGATCCATTCCTCGAGCGTGTCGGCTGCGGCCTTGCTCGCGGTCCAGTACTGGTACTTCATCTTGTCGGGCGGGTTGACGACGCCGGCGATGTGTCCCGAGCCTGCCATGACGAACTCGACGGGGCCGCCGAGCAGCTTCGATCCGATGAAGACCGACCGCGCGGGCGCGATGTGGTCCTCTTTCGTCGCAAGCTCGAAGACCGGGAGCTTGATCTTCTTCAGATCGAGCTTGATGCCGGCAAGCGTCATCTCGCCCTTGGCCAGCTTGTTCTCGTTGTAAAACTCCCGGAGGTAGAAGCCGTGGTTGGCCGCGGCCATGCGCGTCGAGTCCTGGTTCCAATAGAGCAGGTCGAACGGGAACGGCTTCTTGCCGAGCATGTAGTTGTTGACGATGTACGGCCAGATGAGGTCGCGCGGGCGCATCATGTTGAAGACGTTGGCCATGCGCGAACCGTCGAGATAGCCACGCTCCGCCATCATCTCCTTCAGGGAGTCGAGCTGGCTGTCGCTCGTGAACAACAGGAGATCGCCGGCTTTGGAGAAGTCGAGCTGCGTGGTGAGGAACGTCACCGAACGGAAAGGCTCCTCGCCGCGGGCGGCCGAGTAGGCGAGCGTCGCACCGAGCAGCGTGCCGCCGACGCAGTAACCCACCACGTTCGATTTTTCGACACCGGTCTCGCGTTGCACGGCATCGGCAGCGGTCAGGATGCCTTCGAGCATATAGTCCTCGAAGGTCTTGTGGGAGAGCTTCTCGTCGGGATTGACCCAGGAGATGACGAACACCGTGAAGCCCTGATCGACAGCGAACTTCAGGAAGCTCTTCGGCGGTGAGAGGTCGAGGATGTAATACTTGTTGATCCAGGGCGGAACGACGAGAACGGGGACCTCGCGTACCTTGTCGGTCGTCGGCGCGTACTGGATGAGCTGGAAGACCTCGTTCTCGAAGACGATCTTGCCCGGTGTCGTGGCTAGATTCC
>JAFKKW010000004.1:0-1436 GCA_017304275.1 Hyphomicrobiales bacterium
CCTCGATGCCGAGGTAGTACCACATGCCGAAGTGCAGCGCCGCGAGTACGCCGACCCAGCCGTACGGCAAGCCGGTCAGAAGCTCGCTGTGCTTCACGTACACGTCGGTCCAGGGCTGTACGGCGAAGAACAGCACCCAGATGGCAACGAAGGCGATCGCCGTGATGACCAGGTTGAAGGTCAGCGTGGCGTAGACGCCGCGGTAGTTGAGCCAAGCGAGGAACATGATGGTCAGCACGATGAACGGTTTATCGTGCGTATTCTCGAAGCCCGCCATGGAGCCCACGGTTTGCACGAGATAGCCGAGTGTGATCGCGTTGGCCGCCTCGAGCATCGTGTAGGCGAAGACGAGGAACAGGCCGACGTTGAACGCCATCAAGGGGCCGACGATATGCTTGGCCTGCGCGTACTGACCGCCGGCCGCGGCGACCGTGGAGGTCACCTCGGAATCGATCATGGCGACGCAGGTATAGAGCAGGCCGGCGAACCAGCAGGCGATCAGCGCGGCGATGGCGCCGCCCTTGCCGACTGCGAAGTTCCAGCCCATGTACTCGCCGACGAGCACGATGCCGACGCCGAGCGCCCACACGTGACCGGGACCAAGCACGCGAAGCAGCGAGATTCTCTCGCCGTGTACGGCTGTCGACTGGCTCACAGGTGACCTCCCTGGTGCGGCGGGTCGATCACGAGGGCGTCCTCGATCTCACCTTCCTTGGACGAGGTCAGAAGCTCTTCCGAATACGTCTTGTCGGTACGGATCAGGTCGGTGAGCATCCACAGGCCGAGGAGCGCAGAGAGGCCCCAAGCGGCGTATTCCAGCAGCTCGAAATTGTTCACGGGTTTCCCTCCCCCAACTACTTATTGTTGAACCGCTCGTCGATCACTTCGCGGTATTCCTTCTTCGACCAGTGAAAGACGATGAAGAAGTACCCGATGACGACGAGTGCGGTGAGCCCGAGTTCGACGGGGTTGAAGCTGTAGTCGAAGCGCGCCGAGATCAGCTCCGAAGCCGGCTGCTTGCCGTCTTTCGCTTCGGCGCCGTCCGTGAAGCCGAGCTTCTCCCACTGCGCCTGCATGGTTGCATTCTGCCCCATGCCGGCCCACGTCTTGTCCGGGAGCTCGAGGTTGGTCTTGCCGCCTCCAGCCAATCCCAGGTGGAGCGGGATGAAGAGCGCCGCCATCACGAGCGCCAGGAGGAAGAGGGAATCGAAGATCTGGCCGAGTTTCGATTGAACCGGCGGTCTATACGGTGCTTTTGCCATGGCTCGTTCTCACCCCTTCGCTTTCTTCATTTCGTCGAGGTAGTGGATGTCGAGCCCGTAGATGTGCTCCTTGTCGTGCGAATAATGGACGATCATCGCGATAATCGATGCCGTGTTGAACAGAAGTACGAGCCCGCCGGAGATGGCGAGCGCCTGCAACACTCCCTCCTCGGC
>JAFKKW010000004.1:1502-4448 GCA_017304275.1 Hyphomicrobiales bacterium
CAGGTAATTTCTGTTGCATAGCTCCCCCTTTTTTCCAGATGGGTTGGTTGCGTTTTCTCCAGTTGCCTGTGAGGCAAACTTTTTTTATGTGCGGAAAAAGACTGCGTCGGAAGGGCGCACCTTGTCAAGACTGATTGACCCGCAGTTAATCAATCTGCCAACTGATTGAGCGCTGGGCGGACCTCGTGCGTGACTCCACCTACGTATTTCGGTGAACAGCTCTGGGTTTGTTGCACAAAAAAGCGCCACCGGCGGTGTGCCGATGGCGCCGATGGACCTCGCGATTCTCCCATAGCGCTCCCCTGCCCGTTGACTGTAAGGCAACTGATTTTGATGCGCGGAAAATCTGCGGCAGGCCGTCTCCGGCTGTCAACTCAGCCTTGGTGGCTTGCCTGTCTGTTGAGCACCTGAGCGGTCTGTCGGTCGGTACAATTTCATAAGTTGCAATTTTATTTCACTACCGGAAACCCGTCAGGATGCCGGTGCCTTAATATGCGTCGTCCTGTGATCATTATTTATGCAGATTAACCCGTTTTTCCGGCATCCGACTCGCGCGCTGCCCTGCCCGATCACCCAATATTGTCCCATCCGTCGGGCTCCGGTCCTCCGTTGCCTGTTGCCAGAGCCGCAGTTGTCGTGGTTCGATAGACCCGTTATCAGCACAGCTTTCGCGCAACTGGTTTCAGTTTGTTGACAATCTTCTTCAATCGGCTTTTCCGGGGGCGGATTTCCAGCCGGTTGCAGACGTCGTTTAAGGCAAGGGGAGCATGAACCAGAAATCCACAGGACCTCAAAAGACCACCACGTCTACTCCAGGGTCCGCGGATGACAGCCCCCGGCGGGACGCAAGAAAACTGATTTCCTCTCAGGAATTTGCCGAGGTCATGACGCTCGTCGGCGGCAAGGAGCAGGATCCTCACGCCCTAACGGGCTCGCGCGACAGCATGCTCGAGGTGGCCATCGGGCGGGAGGTGCGCGCCTTCCGCAACAAGCTCGGCATCACGGCATCCGATCTCGCGAAAGCGGCCGGCCTTTCGCTCGGCATGCTGTCGAAGATCGAGAACGGCGTTACGAGCGCATCGCTGACGACGCTGCAGCGGCTCTCGAAAGCGCTGGGCGTGCCGGTTACGGCGTTGTTCCGTCGCTTCGAGGAGCGGCGCGACGCGGTGTTCGTCTCGGCCGGTCAGGGACTGCTGATCGAACGGCGCGGCACCCGCGCGGGACATCAGTATCAGCTCCTCGGCCATACGGGCGGCGTGTCGGGCGGAGTCGTCGTCGAGCCTTACCTCATCACGTTGACGGAAGAGTCGGACGTATTTCCGCTTTTCCAGCACAGCGGCCTCGAGCTCATCTACGTCCTCGAAGGAGAAGTGGTCTATCGGCATGCCGACAAGCTCTACCCGATGAAAGTCGGCGACAGCCTGTTCTTCGATGCCGACGCGCCGCACGGGCCGGAGGAGCTTACCAAGCTGCCGATCCGGTTCCTCTCAGTCATCAGCTACGCGCGCGAATTGCCGTAGTAGCCGGCCGTACTCATTCGAGAGCGCGGAATGCGGCGGCGTAATCGACGCGTCCCGAGCGGCTCTGCATGATGTCGCCCTTCAACGGAAGTGCCATGAAGTGCGGTCCGGCATACGGCGAGTCAAATCCGCTCGCCTGCGCCGGATCGAAGCCGAAACGGGAATAGTAGGCGGCGGCTCCCAGAACGAACACTGCGTCCCATCCGGCTTCTCTCGCGCGTTGCACGCCGTTTCGGATCAACATTCCTCCAATGCCACGATGCTGGCACTCCGGCCTGACCGCGACCGGCCCCAGCCCGAGCGCCTTCATCGGGGCCGCCATCGGCGAGAAGACCGCGTATCCGATCACGGCGTCCTCTTCCATCGCGACGAGACCGATGGCGACATCGCCGTCGTGGCGCAGGCGCTCGACGAGATCGGCCTCGAGGGCGGTCGGGAAGGCTTGCAGGAGCAGCTCCCGGATCGCCGGCGCGTGGCCGGGCGCCTCGCGCGCGAGCTGAACCGTCACGTCAACGCCGCCTGCAGTCCGCGCACGAACGACGAAAGGCCCGTCATGCGATCGCGGCGCAGGCGCTCGGCGATGAGGATTGCGCGCAGTGCGGCGCTGCTCTCCTCGAGGTCCGCGTTGACGATCACGTAGTCGTACTCGGCCCAGTGGCTGATCTCGTTCGAGGCTTCCGCCATGCGCTTTGCCACGACCTCGTCGGGGTCCTGGGCACGGCCGCGCAGGCGATGCTCGAGAGCCTCGCCGGACGGGGGGAGCACGAAGACGCGCACGAGATCGCCGGCCATGCGCTCCGAAAGCTGCTGCGTTCCCTGCCAGTCGATATCGAACAGCACGTCGCGGCCTTCGGCGATCGCCTTCTCGATGGGCGCGCGCGGCGTACCGTAATAGTTGCCGAACACGGTCGCCCATTCGAGGAGCTGATCCTCGCGGGCCATGGCCTTGAAGGTCGGCTCGTCGACGAAGACGTAGTCGCGCCCGTCAACCTCGCCGGGGCGCGGCTTGCGCGTGGCCGTCGGGCCGAAGAATTTCGGCATGTCGAGGCCCGCCGTGAAGTCCTTGCCTTCGGCCGTGAGCACCCCGACCCACAGGCTGTCGTCCTTGTCGAGCAGGGTCAGCGCCTCGGAAAGCTCGGCCATCATCTCCGGGCTGAAGGCGTTCTTCTTGGCCGGATTGTCGATCACGATCTTGAGGATATGGTCGTGGCGCTCGTGGAAGACGCGCCCCGGCTTCGCGGGGGCGCTGGCGTTGCTCGACATCCGTCATTTCTCCTTCTGATCGAACTTGGCGAGGTAAGGCCCGACATCCGGCGCAAAGGCGGGATGAGCGGCCAGGCGATGGAAATGCGCCGCTGCCCGCGGGAACTTCGACGGCCAATCCTTCGCGAGGACGGGCGCGAGGCCGCGCTCCAGCAGGCTCGCG
>JAFKKW010000005.1 GCA_017304275.1 Hyphomicrobiales bacterium
GTCGTCGGGAAAGGCGCCTTCGCCTATCGGGGATGAGAGCGCCCGCTAAGCCTTGAGCCACAGCTGATACGCCGCGAACACGAGGATCGCCGCGAGCGCGATGCGCAGGAACCAGTCGGGCAGCCGTCCCGTCAGCCGCGAGACTATGGCGATGCCGGGGAGCGAGCCGACCAGGAGAAGCCCCAGCAGCGTGAAGTTCGTGTTGCCCATGCTGAGGTGGCCGAGCCCGGAGACCAGCGTCAGCGGCACCGCGTGCACGATATCGGTGCCGATCAGGTGACGCGTCCTGAGCGCCGGATAGAGCAGCGTCAGCACGACCACGCCGATGGCTCCGGCGCCGACCGACGTCAGCGTCACGATCGAGCCGAGCAACAGCCCGAGCAGCATCGTCGGCAGCGGGCGTACGGCCGTGTCCCCGGCATCCCGCGCGCCTTCGATCCACTTGCCGCGCATGAGGAACGGATAGAGCAGGATCGCCGCCGAGCTCAGCATCAGCGCCGCCACGAGCGCCGTCTTGATGACATGCGCCATCGTCGTGAGATCCGGCTCGAGCCATTCGATCAGCGCCAGCATGGCGATCGAGCCGGGCACGCTTCCCGCCGCGAGCCAGCGCACGATGCGCCAGTTCACGTGGCCGAACGTGTGATGCGGCGCCGCGGCCGATGCTTTCGTGATCGACGCGAACAGGAGATCCGTTCCGACCGCAAGCGTCGGCTGGATGCCGACCTGCGTGATGAGGAACGGCGTCATCAGCGACCCGGCGCCGACGCCGGTCATGCCGACCAGGAAGCCGACGCCGAAGCCGCCGGCAACGATCATCGGCCACAGAGCGAGGAGGGAGGTGTCGAGCATCGTCATTTCACCGGCTACAGGAGCGTCTTGACCAGCGTGTTGACGCTGAGCCCGATGATCACGAGGCCGACCGCAAGCATCAGTAGCCGGGCCGGAACGTGTTTGGCAGCCAGAGCCGCGAACGGCGCCGCGATGATGCCGCCGATGATGAGCCCGGTGATGATCGGCCACAGGCTCAGGCCCACGGTCAGGAAGAACGTCGTCGAGATCGTGAGCGTAACGAAGAACTCCGCGAGGTTGACCGAGCCGATCGCGTAGCGCGGAGTCGCGCCCTGCCCAAGCAGACTCGACGTGACGATGGGGCCCCATCCGCCGCCGCCGATCGCATCGAGAAGGCCGCCGAAGAAGCCGAGCGGCGCCACCGAGCGTGGCTTGGGTGCCTCGAGCGAGCGCTTGACGAGGGCCTTCCAGATGATGACCAGGCCGAGCAGCAGCAGGTACACGCTGATGTACGGCTTCAGCGTGTCTCCATCGAACTCCGAAAGCACGTAGGCGCCGATCGCCCCGCCGATGGCGCCGGGCAGCGCAAGACGCCACAGCAGTTGCCGGTCGACGTTGCCGAGCTTCCAGTGCGCGATGCCCGAGGCGCCGGTCGTGAACGTTTCGGCCGCATGCACGCAGGCGCTCGCGGTGGCCGGCGGCACCCCCGAGCTAAGCAGAACGGAGGTAGCCGTCACCCCGTAGGCCATGCCGATGGCACCGTCGATCATCTGCGCTGCGAAGCCGATCACGACGTAAAGAAAGATGTCATCCATGATGGTAGGCGGCGTCTCCGTTATTGCGGCCAACCGATATCAGACATCTCTTAGATCGAATAGTCGGGAGCGCTTTCGATTTCGACGTTAATTCCGGCCGCTCTGAGGATCAGCGCAACCTCGTTGGCACGCCGCCGGAACTCCGCCTCGGATTGCGGCCGGTCGCGGATGTCGGAGTTGAGCCCCCGCTCCAGCATGGCGCGCGTCAGCACGAAGCTGTTCTCGTCGGCAGCGGCCGCTTCCGCCCTGGCGGCGGCCACCACGCCGCCGGCAATGGAGGCGCCCGTGATGGCGTCGACCAACATGAAGCTGCCCGTCTCGGGCGCGTCGGCGAACGTGTCGATCGCGGCGGGCCGCCCGAGCGCGATTTCACCGAGCGCGATGTCGTTGGTCCCGCAGGCGTCCGCTGGATGCGTCTCGAGCGTCTCGAGATCGAGCAGCGCCTTGATCTTGAGCGTCGAGACCGGCGTCAGGTCCGTTGCCGTGCGCAAGAGGTAGGACCCGCGTGGATCGTACGGCGTCTCGCTGAGCCAGACCATGCGTGTTTCGAGCACGCGCGCCGTCACCGGACGCGCATCGGCCTTGGACAGCACGGCGCCGCGCGCGACATCGATGTCGGTGTCGAGCTGAATGGCGACCGCCTGGCCTTGCGAGGCCTGCTCCAGGTCGCCGTCCATCGTGGCGATGCGCAGCACCTTGGCGCTACGCTTGGAGAGAGCATCGACGACCGTTTCGCCGACGCGCACGCTGCCGCCGCTGACGGTTCCGGCGAGTCCGCGGAAGTCGTTGCGGGAATCGCGCAGCACCGTCTGCACCGGAAAGCGGAACGGCCCGGTGGGCTCCGTGACGCGGCTCGGCAACTCCTCGAGGTGCTCGAGCAGCGTCGGCCCGGTGTACCAGGGCATGTGCGCGGAGCGGCGCGCGACGTTGTCGCCCGAGACGGCAGCCGTCGGGATGACGGTCGCCTCCCAGAAGCCGAAGCGCCACGAGAACGTCTCGAAGTCCGCCTCGATCTTGCGGAATGCCGATTCCGACCAGTCGACGAGGTCCATCTTGTTGACGACGAGGATAACGCGCTTCACGCCGACGAGGTCGAGAATTGCCGCATGGCGGCGCGTTTGTTTCTTCACGCCGTGGCGGGCGTCGATGAGCAGGATCGCCACGTCGGCATGCGAGGCGCCGGACGCCATGTTGCGCGTGTATTGCTCGTGCCCGGGGCTGTCGATGACGACGAAGCGGCGATGCTCGGTGTCGAAGTAGCGCCAGGCGATGTCGATGGTGATGCCCTGCTCGCGCTCGGCGACGAGGCCGTCCATGAGCAGGCTGAAATCGGGGT
>JAFKKW010000006.1 GCA_017304275.1 Hyphomicrobiales bacterium
CCGCTCGTGTTGTTCATCACATCGGCATTGCGGACTCTCATGAGAGTGAAGCCCTGCCATCGCAGATGTGCGTCGCGCCCCGAATCCGCTGCGAGCCCAGCAGGCTCATCATGCTGCGATCCATCGACCTCGATAATCAGCCTCTGGTCGAAACAAGCGAAGTCAACGATGTCGTCGTCGATCGGGACCTGCCTGCGGAAATGAAAACCCTGCGCGCGCAGAGCCTTCAGCTCCTTCCACAATCGTGATTCCGCAGCCGTTGGTCGCTTGCGGAAGCTGCGTGCCCGTTCATTGGCCATGAGTTGCGCGTCTTCACCCCACCCCCGACCCCTCCCCGTCGAGGGGAGGGGAGAGTGCGCTGTCGAAGCCTTGAGCATAACCCGATCCAGTCGTCTCAGATCAGCGCGACTGCCCGCCCGCGAGCGTCGGTACGTCGAGCACGGAAAAGCCGTAGTGGCGCAGCCAGCGCAGGTCCGCGGAGAAGAACGCGCGCAGATCCGGCACGCCGTATTTGAGCATCGTCAGCCGGTCGAGCCCCATGCCGAACGCGAAGCCCTGGTAGACCTCGGGATCGAGCCCGCAGTTGCGGAGCACGTTCGGATGCACCATCCCGCAGCCCAGGATCTCGAGCCACTGACCCGGCTTGCCGATCGCCTCGGCGCCGATGTCGACTTCCATCGAGGGTTCCGTGAACGGGAAATGCGACGCGCGGAAGCGCATCTTCACGTCCGACACTTCGAAGAACGCCTTGCAGAACTCTTGGAGCACCCACTTGAGATGTCCCATGTGAGTTGTCTCGTCGATGACGAGCCCTTCGATCTGATGGAACATCGGCGTGTGCGTCTGGTCGCTGTCGCAACGGTAGACGCGCCCCGGCGCGATGATGCGGATCGGCGGCTTGCGGTTCTCCATGGTGCGGATCTGCACCGGGCTCGTGTGCGTGCGCAGAAGCAGCCGCGAGCCGTTCGCCTTCGGCGGGAAATAGAACGTGTCGTGCTCCTGCCGCGCCGGATGCTCGGGCGGGATGTTGAGCTTGCCGAAGTTCATCTCGTCGGTTTCGATGTCGGGCCCTTCGGCCACGTCGAACCCGAGGTCGGCGAAGATCTCGATGCACTCGTCGAGCACCTGGCTCACCGGATGGATGCGTCCCAGCGCCTCCGGCCCCGGCCGCACGGGCAGCGTGACGTCCGCCCGCTCTCGAGCGAGCCGCGCATCGAGCGCAGCCCCCTCGAGCACCGCCTTCCGCGCGTCGAGCGCCTGCGTCACGGCATCCTTGACCGCATTGGTCGCGGCGCCGAACGCGCGGCGCTCCTCGGGCGGCAGCGTGCCGAGCTTCGCCATCTGCGCGGCGACGCGTCCCTTCTTTCCGAGCGCGGCGACGCGCACGGCCTCGATCGCCGACAGATCCGACGCGCCGGCGATCTCAGCCAGCAGCTCGGTCTTGAGCGTTTCCAGTTCCGATGTGCCGGACATCACCGCCTCTTCACTTAGCGCAGCCCGCGACCCCGAGGTGTTATCCCGGACATCGCGCGGCCAAGGCGTTCGAGCATGGAGATGGAGAGCGATCCCGCGCGATTGATCCGGGACCCAAGGCAGCAAAGGCCGTAGCGTGCGATGCCCTGTGTCCCGGCTCTCGGCGCCGTGCGCCTTGGCCGGGATGACAGGAAGAAGGCTAGGCCGCAGCCTTGACAGCGGCGGCAGCCTGGTCGACGAGCGCCTTGAACGCAGCCGCATCGTGCACGGCGAGATCGGCCAGCACCTTGCGGTCGATCTCGATCCCGGCCTTCGAGAGACCGAAGATAAATCGGCCGTAGGTCAGGCCGTGCTCGCGGGTGGCGGCGTTGATGCGCTGGATCCAGAGCGCGCGGAACGTGCGCTTGCGCCGCTTGCGGTCGCGATAGGTATACTGCTGGGCCTTCTCGACGGCCTGCTTGGCGACGCGGATGGTGCTCTTGCGGCGGCCATAGTAGCCCTTGGCGGCCTTGAGAACTTTCTTGTGCTTGGCGTGGGCGGTGACACCGCGTTTGACGCGAGCCATGGGTCTGCTTCCTTATGACTGAATGGGTTGCGCTGAGGTCCTGCTGGAACTCAGCGGGCGTAGGGCATGTACTTCTTGACGATCTTGGCGTCACTATCGTTGAGCACCATGGTGCCCCGCGCATCGCGAATGAACTTCGCGTGACGCTTGATCATGCCGTGCCGTTTACCCTGGGCTGCCGCCTTCACCTTGCCGGTGCCCGTCATCTTGAAGCGCTTTTTGGCGCCGCTCTTGGTCTTCATCTTGGGCATTTTGCTCTCCTTGACTGCGAAACGGCCCGCATGCCCGCCGGAATCGACGAGCCGACCCTGTAAATCTCCGCGCGTACGAGGCGAGAGAAAGGGCTGCTTTTGTTTGCGGAAACCGCGGATGGTAAAAGCATGAAAACCGCCACGGCATGCCCCGCCGGGCGGCTCAGCGGCGACTTATAGGGGCGACCTTTCCCAATTGCAACATGGAGTTCGGCCAGCCCGGACCGCTGGCCGGCCCATCGCGTTCGCCATCGCAGAATTCTGCAAGATACCTGGAGCTTTACATGAGTTGCTTAGGCGACGATACCACACAACTTCGGCTCTAGTTTTGAGAAAATATGACAGTTGCAGCATTGAGACCGCTCACCGGTCGGAGGTCAGAGACTTGCTGCAGAAGTAACGCTATTTACTCATGCTGTTCAATTTGAACTAACGGGAGACCTCTAGAGATCATGGCGGTCGAACCCCGTGCAACATCTTGCCTTTATAGAAAAGCCGGTTCATATAAGGCCATCGAACACGCCTTGGTTCACTCTGCGACAGCGGGCCACGCTGAAACTGGAAGTCTCCATCGCGCGATTTGATGGCCTCCGTCATTCCGCCGGAGGACGCACGTTTGCTTTGGAGGCAGTTAATGTC
>JAFKKW010000007.1 GCA_017304275.1 Hyphomicrobiales bacterium
GACAAGCCGCTCTCCGTGCGCATCTCGGCGCACGACTGGGTCGAGGGCGGCATCACGCCCGATGACGCGATCGAGATCGCAGAGAAAATCGATATCTGACGGCCGTTCGACCTCTATGAGCAGACTTGGTCGGCGAGTTTACGGGGGGCCGACCAAGCGTGTGGCGATGACCGCTTGTGGGACGAAGGAGACATAGAAAATACGCTCGGCGGCTGGTGTAGTCAGTGATGTGACCCCCAATCTTTCATCCGGGAGCAACTGGAATCCGGTGGTCATTGAACGCTCCCGACGAGCGTCCTTCAAGCTCTTCGTTCTCCTGCCAGTGTGCCGCGTAGTCGGCCGGCGTCAGCCAGCCGAGCTTCGAGTGCGGGCGATGGTGGTTGTAATCGTGTCTCCAGGCTTCGATCAGCCGCCGTGCCTCGCCTGCGCGTCCGAGCGGAACAGCGTCTCCGCATTTCAGTCGACAACCTTCTTACCTTGCCGGGCGAGCTTCCGTTGATGTTCTCCTGACGGCAGGACGGGCAGTATCCTCGCTTTCCGACGAGCATCCGTTTGGCGTCCGATCTCTCGAGCGCAAGGATTTCCTCGGATACGAACGCGTCGAACAGGATGACATCGGCCTCCTGCATCGTGCGCACGGCCCTTAGCGTCAGCAAGTGCGGATCGCCTGACCCGGCTCCGACCAGCGTGGCGCTACCGCCTCTCCGCTGTGCGTGGTCAGAGGGCATTCGCGTGCGCGTTTTCATGAATGATCCTCTTGATCTCGGGCCGGCACGAGCCGCAGTTGGTTCCCGCCTGCGTAGAGTCGCCAATGGACGCGATCGTGCAGTAGCCGTTTCGAACGGCGGCGGCGATTTCGTTGGCGCCGACGCCGAAGCAGGCGCAGACCGTCGCGCCACGGTCGACGGTTCCGGCACCGGGACGTCCCGCCAGCACCGCGCTGCGCTTGCTCAAGAGCGCCTTAGCGCCGGCAAGTTGCGCGATCGCCCATTCGCGAGAGACGGCAACGGGCTCCGGCGCCAGAAACAGCATTCCGGTGAGATGGCCGTTGTCATAGGCCGCGAAGCGCATGCGGCCGGTCTGGGTATCCTCGTAGACGGCCGGATCGCTAGCACTGCCTATGAGCCCGCGCGCGAAGGTACGCCAGTCAGCGGGATCGTCAACGACGGCCATCTCCACGCGCCACCCGCCGTTACATTTCGCAATCGTCCAATATTCTGCCGGAATGTGTTCGGGTTTACGTCGCAGCACCGCGAAGCCGTAGGTTGTGGCCACGAAGCGCTCGATGCGCGCTGGAATATTCTTCGATGCTGGCTGGCCGGAAATCGGATCCGTAACGCCGGGGATCAGGCAGTCGACCCGCGCATTCGAAGCAAATTGGTCGTTCCAGTGCATGGGAACGAAAATCGAGCCCAGCTGCTGGCGCGGGGTGACGAGCGCACGCACCAGAATTGCACTCAATCCCGTCGAGACGCGGACCAGATCGGCATCCTTGATCCGATACCTTTCGGCGTCGTCGGGGTGGATTTCGACGAATGGCTCGGCATAGTGCTGGGACAGTCGCTGGCTTTTTCCTGTGCGGGTCATCGTGTGCCAGTGATCGCGCACGCGCCCTGTATTGAGTGCGAGCGGAAACCCCGGCGTGGCGCGCTCCTCGCAGGCGAGACGAACAGGGACGATGCGCGCTTTACGATCGGAGGTATAAAAGCGGCCGTCTGCGAACATGCGCACCATATCCCCGTCGCCTCTCCGGCGGGGCCAATGAAACGGTTCCAGGCCGTCGTAGGCCACGGGATCGAGTGCGGCGCAGGCGCCGATATCGAAATCGCGCGTGCCGTCGTTCTCGAACGCGGAGAGGGCGGCGTGCTCGGCAAAGATGTCCTCCGGCTCGGCGTAGGCGAACGCTTCCCCGTGCCCCATGCGCTTCGCCACCTCGGACACGATCCACCAGTCGGGCCGCGCGCTGCCGGGCGCGCGCAGGAAGCTGCGCTGACGCGATATCCGCCGTTCCGAGTTGGTGACGGTACCGCTCTTCTCGCCCCACGCGAGAGCGGGCAGCAGAACATGCGCCAGCTGGGCGGTATCGGTCTCCGCCGTGACATCCGACACGACGACGAACGGACAGGCCGCTATCGCATCCTTGACGTTGCCGGCGTCGGGCATCGATACGACGGGATTGGTCGCCATGACCCACAGGGCCTTGATACGCCCATCGGCGACCGCACGGAACATGTCGACGGCCTTGAGGCCGGGCTTCGCGGCGATCGTAGGCGCGCGCCAGAAGCGCTGCACGCGGTCGCGGTCCCCGGCATTCTCGATCGCCATGTGAGCGGCCAGCATATTGGCGAGGCCGCCAACCTCACGTCCACCCATCGCGTTAGGCTGGCCTGTGACGGAGAACGGTCCCATGCCGGGCTTGCCGATGCGCCCGGTCGCCAGATGGCAATTGATAATGGCGTTGACCTTGTCGGTACCCGATGAGGACTGGTTGACGCCTTGGCTATAGACCGTGACGGTGCGCGCGGTGGACGCGAATAAGGAAAAGAATGTTTCCAGCGTTGCGAGCGGCAGGCCCGTCCTTCGAACCAGCGAATAGGGATCAAGCTCGTCGGCGGCACAGAGCGCTTCGGCTACGCCCGACGTATTGCGGGCAATGTACCGCGTATCGATCGCGCGCGTCCGCCCGAGATGGCTCAACAATCCGAGGAACAGTGCAACATCGCCGTCCGGACGGATCGAAAGATGGAGATCTGCGATGTCGGCGGTGGCTGTGCGGCGGGGGTCGATGAGGACGACCTTCATCTCCGGCCGCCGCTCCTTGGCAGCGGCAATGCGTTGATAGAGTACGGGATGGCACCAGGCGAGGTTCGAGCCGACGAGCACGATGAGATCGGCAAGCTCCAGGTCTTCGTAGCAGCC
>JAFKKW010000008.1 GCA_017304275.1 Hyphomicrobiales bacterium
CCACCTTTGCAGGTGGCCCACACGTTATCCCAGCAGAATCGCGGCAGACGGGCAGCGGCTGGCGGCCGGATCCGGCTTATTTCCGAGCCTTCGCGGGCTCCAGGCTCGCGAAGGCGACCGACTTGCGCTTGCGGGAGGGGGGCGCCGCCGGCGACATCGGCACCTCGTCACTTGCTACGAAAAAAGGCGTCTACCCGCATACCGGGCTTCAAGGCCGCGGCATCCCCTGTCAGCTCGATGGTCACCTCCATCACCTCGACGTCAGTGGGGCGAAGCGGGCCGCGCGGGCCGATCTTCGCCGAGCCGAGAGACGGGGCAATGCTCGTCACCTTGCCCTCGAACTTCTCGTCGCCGCGGCTGATGCTCTTCACATATGCGGTCTGGTTGACCTTGATCTTGTCGACATCGCCCTCGTCGACCTCGGCCTTGACGCGCACGACGCTCATGTCACCCATGACGACCAGAGGCAGCTCGGGCGACGGCGCCACGACCTCGCCGGTCTTGGCGTTGACCTCGAGGATGGTGCCGGCGGACGGAGCGCGGATGCGCGTCTTGTCGAGCAGGGCTTCCGCCATGCGCACCTCGGCGCGCGCCGCGGAGACCGCCGATTCCGCGCGGCTCGGCGCCGGCAGATTGGGCTTCGATTGGGCTTTGACGTAGGCGATGCGCTCGCGCTCCAAGCGCTCGTTGGCATCCTTCAGGCGACGGCGCGCGTCGCTCACGGCAGCGTCGCTGCCGGTGCCGCTGCGCTTGGCGGAGATGGCGTAGTCGAGCTCGATGCGGGCCCCGGTGACGGCGCGCTCGGCGGAATAGATCGCGTCCTCGGCCTTGCGCACGTCCTCGCGGCCCGAGGCAAAGGCCTTCTCGCGATCCTCGCGCAGCGCCTCGGCCTCGGTCTCGGCGGAGGCCAGCTTGGCGCGCGCTTCGGCATCGTCCAGGCGCAGCAGCAGCTCGCCTTCCTCGACCTTGTCGTCGACGGAGACCATGACCTCCTCGACGCGCCCGAGGTAGGTCGCGCCGAGGCGGATCTCGCCCCCCTTGGGCTCGACGCGTCCGGGAGCGGCGACGACGTAGTCCTTGGTCTCGAGCGCAATTTCCTCGGCCGGCTCGCTGTTCTTGTATTTGTCGTAGGCAAGGTAGCCGCCGGCACCGGCGAGCCCCAGCAGGAGGATGAGATTAATGGGCTTCAACATGGCGCGTGATCTTCCTTAAGCTGCAACATTCTTTTTCCTGGACTCGTCACCGGGACCATGGCCGGGACCGGGACCGCCCTTGTTGGGCGAGCGGTCGTCTCCGACGATGCGTCCGTCCTCGATGGTGATGATGCGATCGGCGTAATGGAGCGTGCGGTGGTCGTGGGTGACCGCCATGACAGCGCGCGTCGGGTCCTTGGAGACCTCCTTCAGAAGCTCCATGACGGCCTTGCCGTTCTCGCTGTCGAGCGCCGCCGTCGGCTCGTCGGCGAGCACGACGGAGGGGCGGCCGGCCAGCGAGCGGGCGATGGCGACACGCTGCTTCTCGCCGCCGGAAAGCTTCGAGGGATAGGTATGCAGGCGATGGCTGAGACCGACCGCCTTCAACGCCTCGGCCGCGGTCTCCATCGGATCGGCGGAGCGCGCGTCACGCACGTCGAGGGCGACGAGCACGTTCTCGAGCGCGGTCAAGGTCGGGAACAGGTTGTAGCTCTGGAACACGAAGCCGATGTGGAGACGGCGGATGTCGGCCAGCTCCTCCGACGACATTCCGACCGCCTGGTGACCCGCGAGATGCAGTTCGCCGCTGGTGGCGGTGAGAATGCAGCCGAGGATCGAGAGCAGTGTCGTCTTGCCGCTGCCCGATGGTCCCATCAGAAGGGTCAGCTCTCCGGGACGCAGGTCCATGCTGACGCCCTTCAAGATGTGGAGGTCGCCGGCACCGGTGTCGATCGATTTGACGATGTTGCGAGCCTCGAGAAGCGGACGCAGCCCGCCGTTCGATGCTCTCTCAGCCTTGGCCATCTCAGCACAGTCTCCCGAATGCGAAACGCAGAATTCAATGCGGCGAGTTTGGCATCAGCGCCCACGTGCGTCTGTTACGCCTGTCACACGACCTGCCGAACGCGGCGACGAAAAATGCTCTTACAACGGAACTTGTCGCGGGTGAAGACGAACTCCCCATCTCCCCGTCCCAATGACGAGATCCGGAAGGCGCGGGCTTTCCGGATCTCGGGTTCTCTTTCGGCTCGCTTGCTGGCGGGGCTCCCTATCTGTTGAAGACGCCTGCCGGATCGATGCGCGTCACTTTTCGGATCGCGGTGATGGCCGCGAAGATGCACATGCCCATGGTCAGCGCGAACAGATACGCGGCGATCTTCGGCGTCATGACGATGGTCAATGTGGGCACGCGCACCGACAGCCGGTAGATCGCCAGCATCGCGAGCAGCATACCGGCCGCATAGCCCAGCACCGCGCTCAGCATCGCCTGAATGAGGATGACGGCGTGAATGTAGCTTGCAGATGCGCCAAGCGCGCGCAGCGTTGCGAACTCGTTCAAATGGTCCTTGGTGCTGGCATAGAGAGTCTGTGCGACGATAACGACGCCGACGATGGCGCCGAGCACCATGCCGGTGATGAGCGCCAGACCGGCACCCGTCGAGAACATCCAGTAGTTGATGCTGCGGCGCGTGAACTCATCGTGCGTCAAGACCTCGGCGCCCTGCACGCGATCCTGCAGCGACTTGCGAACGGCCTCGACATCGACGCCCTTCTGCAGCGTCACCAAAACGTAGGTTGCCTGCGCCGCACTGGCGCCGACGAACTTGCGCGCGGTGTTGATGGGCGTGAAGACGTAGGGCAGCGTCGTGAAGGAGCGGATGCCCTTGGTGACGGCGGTGACCTTGATGCGCTGATTGTTGATCTCGGCGTAGC
>JAFKKW010000009.1 GCA_017304275.1 Hyphomicrobiales bacterium
GCCCGATCAGTCTTCAGGCGCAGATCTTCGAGCAGATTCGAGGAATGATCCTCGAGGGACGCCTGAGGCCGGGAGATCCGATACCCGCGACCCGTGTCCTGAGCGAGCAACTCGGCATCGCGCGCAACACGACGGCTCTTGCCTACGAGCGCTTGGCAGCCGAAGGCTACATTGAAACGCGCCAGTCGATCGGAACATTCGTCTCTATGCAGATTCCGGAAGGCGCGCTGTACACGGCCACCCACGGGCCCGTCGCAACGCCGAGAAGCCCGAAACGGACCAGTTCGAAAGCGCCCGTGCCGGCTGCCCGCTCTCAAGCTCTTGTCAATACTCACGGACGACGGCTCGTTGCCGACTTCTGGGTCGGTCGGCCTGATCCGGAATCGTTTCCGCGCAAGACCTGGGCGCGTCTGGCTGCAAACCGCTTGTTGAGCTCCGGGTCCGCGCTCACCGAGTATAGAGATCCATGTGGTCTGCGGGAATTGCGCCAGGCGATCGCGGATCGCATCCGTCCGACCCGCAACATTGCAGCCACTGCCGACGAGATCGTCATCGTCGGCGGTTGCCAGGACGGCCTCAATCTGGTCAGCCGCATGTTGCTGACCCCCGGCGCGACGGCGGTCGTTGAAACGCCCTGCTACCAGGGCGCAGCGTTTCTTTTCGAGAGCTTCAACGCCAGGATCGTTCCCGTGCCGGTGGACGACCGCGGGCTCGATTGCGCGCGTCTGCCGAATGTAAAGAACGCCATTGCCTATGTGACGCCGTCGCACCAGTACCCGCTCGGCGTGACGCTCTCGCTCGAGCGCCGGCTGGAGCTTCTGGCATGGGCGACCGAAACGAATTCCTACATTCTCGAGGATGACTACGACAGCGACTTTCGGTTTCACGGCGCACCCATTGCGGCGCTCAAGGGCTTGGACCGGATGGGCCGCGTGATCTATCTCGGTACGTTCTCGAAGTGTCTCGGTGCAGGTCTGCGGCTGGGCTACGTCATTTTCCCTTCGGAGCTGCTCGAGCGGGCGCGTCATATGAAGACGCTGATGAACAACGGCCAACCCTGGCTGGAGCAGGCGACGCTCGTCGATTTCATGACGAGCGGCAGCTACGAGCGCCACGTGCGCCGCATTCGAAAGCTGTATTACTCGCGTCGCAACGCCTTGCTGGCGGCATTGAAGAAGCATTTTGGCCGCGCGGAGATTATCGGCGATGAGGCAGGCATGCATCTCGCCTGGCACCTGCCGAGTCATCTGCCGCCGGCGAGCAAGGTCGAGAAAATGGCCATCGAGGCGGGGATCGGCGTCTACACCTTGGCCTCCGGCGCCGCTGTAAACTTCGACGCCTCGACCGAGAGTGACCGCTATCTTGTTCTTGGGTTCTCGTCGCTGACCGAACGAGAAATTTCAACCGGGATCGCGCGGCTGGCAGACGTGCTTTCTGCAAATATGGCTTCGCGTCGTCGCGCGAGCGCGTCGGCCCGCTAGCATGTAAGGCATCGCATTGCGATCGATGTCGCGAGCCGGCGAACGCAATTCGTCACGACGGCATACGGTTTCGTCGCCACAAGGTGTCGACCTTCCATGTGGTCCCGTCTGGATCACGTGCGAAGGCCTGTCGCGGCGCGATGTCGGAGACCCAGGCGCATCGCAGTGGTTGCTGCTCGAGCCACGGAAGCGTCGACAGCTCGATCGTGAAATCCGTCGAGCCTGAATCCCTTCGAGCGTACGAGAACTCGCAATCGAGCATGTCCCGAATGCTATCGAGATCGCTGCCGGCGCTGCGGACGATGTCGACAAGCGGGCGCTGTTGTAGAACAGGGCGCCGTCGGCTTCGGGCTCGCACCGCGTGGTTGCCCGTCACGTACAGGCATTCTGTTACGCCATCGTCGGACTTCACAAGGTGGACCGAGAGCTCGGGCTCTGCCTCGATCAGGCGCCAGTCTTCTTCGTAGGCGCCGCTCGGCGCGTATTCGATCATCACCGTTCCGTTGTTTCGCCATTCCAACCAGCCCGGCTCGGGAAAACTCACGACAGGTTGAAAACGGAAGAGGTCGAGCGAGGGCGGCCAGATTGCCATCGGATATGGTGTTGCCGTCGGATCGAACAGCGTCGTCGCGCAGAAGCAATCCTGCTCGGACAACGCCAGCAGGTCCTCCAAGGTGCAACTCGCGAGCCCTTCGCGATGACGGAGATCGGGGCGCTCCGCGGAGATTCGAATGTCGGCCACGCCGGACGCCGTTTGCAGCCAGATCACGCGCGTCTCCCGGTCGACGGTCCCGTCCGGGAAGGCGATGCTGTGGCGCCGCCAGCACCCGATCAGCCGTTCCAGAACCGTGCGTTTGCCGGTTTCCGTTCCTTCGACAAGCGATAAGCACGTCATCGACGCTGGGTCCTCATTGTTCATTCAGCCGAGTCCGCGGGCCATCGCACGACCCTGTGCAAGACCGTCGGGGCTTGTTCGTCATCTGGTGTCAGCAGGCTGCCGGGCGCCGGCTCTCGCTCGACGCACCGTGTCGCGCGCCCTTTGAGGAGCACCGCGGGCGCAATTTTGTTGCCGTGCTTTCTGCGGTAATCGCGCGGCGATGCCCCGGTCAGGTCGGAGAAGGCGCGTGAGAACGACGCTCCGGAGCTGAAGCCGCAGGCACACGATATTTGGGTTATGGACAAGTTGCTGAATAATAGGAGCGAGCAGCTATGATTGACCCGTTCGCGCATATAGAAAATCGCCGGTGAAGATCCAAGCTCATTCCTCCACAGAACCTCCAGAGATCTGGTCGAAACGCCCACCTGCTTCGCAATGTCGGGAATGCTCAAGGGCGTTTCGATATTCGTTCTCATTATGTCGATGGCTTGAATAACCCGTCGGTCGGCAATTCCATAGAGAAAGTTTTTTGTGCTTCGCTGTAACAG
>JAFKKW010000010.1 GCA_017304275.1 Hyphomicrobiales bacterium
GGTGGCGCGATGACGCGCGCCGACCGCGTGCGGCGGCTCCTGCGCTATACCGCCGCCAACCTGGTCAGCCTCGGCGTCGACTATGCGGTATTTTTCGCGCTCTTGTCCGCGCTCGCGCTACCGGTGATCGCCAGCACTGCCGGATACGCGGTCGCGTTTGCCCTCAACTACAAGCTCTCGCGCCGCTTCGTGTTCGCGGGTCACGGCACGCACAAGAGCGAGCGGCGGCTGTTCGCGGAGTTCATGGCCTCCGGCGTATTCGGGCTTCTGCTGACGGCGGCCGTGACGGGCACCGGTGTTTACCTTCTCGGCCTGTCACCGACTATCGCGAAGACCGCTGCCGTGCTGATGTCGTTCGTCGCCCTCTATGTCATCCGCAGCCGGCTGGTGTTCACGCTGCTCGAGCAGGGACCGACGCTTCCGCTGCGCCCCGCCTCGTTTGGACCGATGCTCGCCCACTTCACGACCAAAAGTTTCGGATCGCTTGCCGTCCGCATTCCGGCCGCCGTCGCCGGCCAGCGGATCGGGCTGCTCGGCGGCTCGTTCAACCCCCCGCACCGGGCGCATGTCGCCATCTCGGAAGCGGTAATGAAGCGGCTCGGGCTGGATGAAGTCTGGTGGATCGTCACGCCCGGAAACCCGCTCAAGGCGCACGGCGATCTGGCGCCGCTTGCCGACCGGCTCGACGCCTGCCGGCGTCTCGTGACCAACCCGCGGATCAGGATCACGGCGTTCGAAGAGGAGCTGGGCAGCAGCTCCACCATCGTCACGCTGTCCTTTCTCAAGCGGCGACTGCAGGGGGTGCATTTCGTCTGGATCATGGGCGGAGACAATCTCGCGGGGTTTCACCGCTGGGCCCAATGGCGGGACATCGCGGCGCTGATGCCCTTCGTCGTTGCGGATCGGCCGCAATGGCGGCTCAAGGCGCTCTCGGCCCCCGCGGCCCGCGCCCTTGCGCAGTTCCGGCTCCCCGACGAGGCGGCGCGGTCTCTGGCGCTCAAAAAGGCTCCCGCCTGGTTGTATCTGACGCTGCGACTCTCACCGGAGTCCTCGACCCGGATCCGGGCCGGAAAGCCCTCATAACAGCGCTCGATGCCGTTTTTTCTCGCACCTGCGAGCGGCAGGCGCACCGGAGGGGTGCGACAATCCGGACTCGCCCCTATTGCTGGTCCCCCCGCCGGCCGCTATCTTTCTGCTGCCGGGGCGCAATGACGTGCCGCGGCGGTGGGCGAAGCTGGCCATAATGTGCGGGTCGGCCAGTTACAAAGCCTACCCGAAGCCGGAGGGCCTCAACGGCCGAGCCGGAGCGCGAACGGAAAGGATATTCATCCTAGATGCGAACCGCCATTGAGGGTGCCCGCAAGGGTGCACCTCCCGCCGAGATGGTGCGAGAGCACGCAGGCTCGGAACCGCTTCTCAAGAAGGTCGTGCACTGGCTCGATGAGGCCAAGGCCGAGGAGATCGTCACCATCGATCTCAAGGGGAAGTCATCCATCGGCGATTTCATGGTGATCGCCACCGGGCGCTCGGATCGCCATGTCGGCGCGATCGCCGATCAGCTTCGCAAGCATTTCAAAGACAACGGCGTGGCGCATGTCCGGGTCGAGGGTCTCGAGACCTGCGACTGGGCGCTGATCGATGCCGGCGATATCCTCGTGCATGTGTTCCGGCCCGAGGTTCGGGATTTCTACAATCTCGAGAAGATGTGGTCGGCCTCGCGGCCGGGTGAGCAGACGTCGCACTGACGACGGCGTCTTCGATGGCGTGGCTACGCCGGATCGTGACGGCGCGATGAAGTTTTGCGCGTCGTCACGTTGAGTTCAGGCGGCCGATCATGCGTCTTTCCATCGTCGCAGTGGGGCGCCTCAAGGACGGCCCCGAGCGCGACCTTTATCTCAAATATGCCAAGCGCATCGATGAAGCCGGACGCGGTGTTGCGCTCGGCCCGTTGACGTTGTCCGAGCTTCCCGAAGCGCGCCAGGCCGGCGCCGCCCAGCGGCGCGCGGACGAAGCCGCACGGCTCATTGCCTCCGCGGAAAGCGCGGACTTTGCCGTCCTGCTCGACGAGGGTGGCAAGTCCATGGGCAGCGAGGGGTTCGCGCGGTTCCTTGCGACGCGGCGGGACGAGGGTCGGCGCGCGATGGCGTTCCTGGTCGGCGGGCCCGATGGTCACGGGGACAGCGCGCGCAACCACGTCCAGCTCACGCTCTCACTGGGTCCCATGACGCTGCCGCATGGGCTTGCACGCATCGTGCTTGCCGAGCAGCTTTACCGCGCCGCGACGATCCTTTCGGGCCACCCCTATCATCGCGCCTGACCGACGCCTTTTCGTTCCTCTCCGTCAAATTGCTGAACCACATGCGCTCTAGGCTCACGGCCGGCCGCGATGCACGGGTGCGTTCGGCCGTTTACCATGGGCGTGCGGATCCTCGGCAATACCGCCGCGCGGATCGGGTCGCGCCCGATCACGGTCTGGACCATTGCCGGCCCAGGCCGTATCACTGGGGCATTCAAGGGGAGGGTTAGCGATGGCGGCTCAGGACGTTGCGATGCCGGTACCGGGATCGTTCGCCGCTCCCGCCGAGACGACCGCCCTCGCCATGCCGACGGCGGATCTCGTTGCACCCGACGCCGCGCGCCCGCGCGAGCATTTCATTCCGGTCACCACGTATGCATTGATCGACCGCCTGACGGTACCGCAGGTGTGGTCGCCGGGGCAGGCGCGGCTTGCACGTCGTTTCTTCCGCTATCTCGAATACTGGCGGCGCCAGCAGCACAGCGTCGGGCTTGCCAATCTGTTGCAAGCCTACGAGACCTTCAGCCCCGACAGCGATCTTCTCATCACGCGCACCTTCACGGGCGATGAGCGGGCGACGTTGCAGAAGCGCGTCGTCAACGAGGTCG
>JAFKKW010000011.1 GCA_017304275.1 Hyphomicrobiales bacterium
TCGGCCACCGGATTGGCACCATTGAGAATGATGCCCACGCCATCGCGCGCGACGGTAAAATTCTTGAGATCGCTCTCCCCGCTTTTCAGCGCCCGTGACACCATGCCGATATCGGCGAGGCCCGAGCGGGCATCTGTGATGCCGCGGGAGGAACCGCCTGTCTGCACATCGACGCGCACATCCGGGTTTCGCTCCTCGAAGCGCTTCCCAATCTCAGACATCAACGGGGCAATGGTGCTGGACCCGGTGAGGACGATCTTGCGGTCGGCAGCGTGAGCGCTCCATACGAACGACGCGGCGAAGAAAAGGGGCAGCCAAAATCTGAACGAAATATACATCTGCAGAAAGTCTCGATGTGTTGCTCTTGGATGAATCCGACGCCGGCGTCAGCAACAGGCGCCACCATCACCCGATCCAGAACGACTGTCGACGAATGGGATATTCGTCCCACAGCCTGGAAAAACGCCGTAGTGAGTTGAAAAATTGCCGATGAATTCAAAGTAAGGCGCAAAGCGGCTTTGCTTGAGAATGTGCCAGGTGTTGCCGCAGACTGGAAAAACGCGGTCTTTTTCGATCGCGTGGTGGCTGTCTAGAACAAGCCGATGCGGTGCTTCGGGGATGCCACCTTTGTAGATAACGGCCTGCCCGTAGTCTTCGCAGGCCGCTTCCAGGCTGGATGCCTTGAACAGCCGGTACGTCGCAGAATAAAAGCGCACTGCCCCGATCTTCGCTTCGACCGAAGCGTCAGTGATTTCAAGCGGCCGGCTCGTGACCAAACGAGGGTCTCCAAAACCAGCCTGCTTCGCCAACGACAGGAAATCGCCCCAGTAGAGAGCGCCGCCAAGGCACTCGCCATAGACGATGGGATCATTGCGCACTTCCTCAAGCAACCGACGATCAGCGTAGACATCAGCGAAATAGAACTCTCCACCGGGCTTCAGGAGGTCGAAGACACCTTTCAGCACGGCAGATTTGTCGATTGATAGATTGACCACGCAGTTGGAGACGATCACGTCGAAGCTTCCGGGCTCAAGTCCCAGGGCATCCAGCGACTCGATGAACCCCTGCAGGAAGTGCACATTGGCTGAGCCGTATCCGAAGCGCTGCATGTGCCACGGGATATGGTTCCGCGCAGTCTCAAGTTGTTCCGGTGTCATATCGACACCCACGACTTTGCCCGTGGGGCCGACTAGCTGCGAGAGCGCGTACACGTCGCGGCCGGAACCGCAGCCCAGATCGAGGATGCGTCGCCCTTCCAAGAGCTCCGGAACGACAAGTCCGCAGCCGTAGTACTTCGCAAGAACCTCGTCATGAATATTCCTGAGAAGGTCCTTGATCCGCAGAGGCATGTTATCCGGTGTGCAGCAGGCCTTGGTCTTGAGGTCATCCGAACCGCGGAGCACCTTGCCATAGTAGTCTTTCACGATCTCGATATGCATGGAGTACGCCTCGTTGGGCTGAAGGCTAAAAATGTGCAGGCTGCGCTATCATAGGCGAGCACGTGCGCGAACCGATACGGCGCCAAAGACTACCCGTCCGTCATTGGAACAGCGGGGGCCGACCAGCGCAGAAAAACGCGGCCGAGCAGAAAGCCGATTCCCGCCAGAACCATCACCGATCCGAACTGCCAGACCAGCAGCATGAGACTGACATCCTGCGCATGAAAGAGGCGCAGAACTGCCGCACCGAGCGCGGTCGCCGCGAGCGTCGCCAGTCCCGTGGTCGACATGGGCGCAATGGGAGCGCCGCGCTTAATCATCGCCAAGATCAAGAGTGCAGGAAGAAGACTGAGGGCAAATATGACCTGGACGCATAGAAAGTCGAACTGCAGCTGCCCATCCGGTCCGGTTTGGACCCATTGCCTCCAGCAGCCTTCACCAAGGCTCGCAAGCCAGACGGCAAGGAAAGGAAACGGCGCGAACCGTTCCCACAAGGGGCGTCCTGGGCATCCGGCGCAGAAGGCAGCTGCGGCAGCCATCATGCTGGTCAGCAGCGCGGCGCTCACCTCAATGATGAAGCGGGGATCCTCCAGCCTCGAGGCGAGGTCCTCCCGCAAACCGACGATTGCGAGCACAAGGGCGAAATAGACCAGCGACACCGAGAGCCACAGCGCCGTCCGCCATGCCGGATGAGCCAGCCGCCTTACCGGCGTGGCATTGTCTGACAAAGACTGAACGAGATCTTCTGTTCGCATCCTACTCAGATCTTTCCTTCCCAAGCGATTGCTTCATGGCCTTCAGCGCCCGATGCACGGTAACTTTCAACGACGCCACGCTTTTGCCGGTTACTCCCGAAGCCTCACGCAGAGAGAGACCCTCCAGCTTCATGAGCTCAACCGCTTGGCGCTGACCGTCCGGCAAAGCCAGGAGGGCCGCCCGGATCGCTTCCTGATCGTCGCTCGTTTCCTGAGATGACTTCGTTTCATCGCCGGAAAAGGTTTCAGGCATGATCTCGACGGTGGTTTCATTGGCCGACCGAGAGGCCAGCCGCCGAGCCGCGTCGGCAATTCGCCGCATCGCAATGGTCATGAGCCAGGGCATGAACGGCCGGGCTGGATCGTAGGTGTGCCTGACGGAGTGCAAAGAGAGCAGGATGTCCTGGACGATATCTTCGACATCCTGGCGGTTGCGCCACCGTTTTGCGACCGTGCCGCGCAGGATCGGCAAGAACTCGGTGAGGAGCGCCGAGTACGCGCCGTTGTCGCCATCCTGGGCGGCCTTCATCATCGCGCCCCAACGTTGGTCGCGCGACGCGTTGGGTTCATTCTTGCCGGCGCCCATCAGCAATACCAGTACCGTTCTATGACCCAGGCTCTGAATGGTCCTATTGGTGCCAGTCTATACCCTACGTCAAGCAGGGGCATCGGTTTCGCGCGAATTGTCGAAA
>JAFKKW010000012.1 GCA_017304275.1 Hyphomicrobiales bacterium
CGGCAAGGATACGCGTCTCTCGGGCTACATGCTCGAGGCGGCGCTGATGAGCGGGTTCACGTCGGTCGGCATGGACGTATTCCTGCTCGGCCCGATGCCGCCGCCCGCCGTCGCCATGCTGACGCGCAGCCTGCGCGCCGATCTCGGCGTGATGATCTCGGCGTCCCACAACCGGTCGAGCGACAACGGCATCAAGCTGTTCGATCCGGACGGCTACAAGCTTTCCGACGAGGTCGAGCTCGAGATCGAGCAGCTGATCGAAGGACCGTCGGAGCCGCTGCTGGCGGTCGCGGACCGCATCGGGCGCGCGACGCGGGTCGAAAGCGCGCAAGAGCGCTATATCGAGTTCGCGAAACGCACGCTGCCCAAGAACCTCAAGCTCAACGGTCTGCGCATCGTCATCGATTGTGCACACGGCGCGGCCTACAAGGTGGCGCCCGAGGCGCTGTGGGAGCTCGGCGCCGAGGTCATCAAGATCGGCGTCGATCCCGACGGCCACAACATCAACTACAAATGCGGGTCCACGGCGCCCGAGGCGCTGATCGACAAGGTGCGCGAGGTGCGCGCCGACATCGGCATCGCGCTCGACGGCGACGCGGACCGCGTGGTGATCGTCGACGAGAAGGGAAACATCGTCGACGGTGATCAGCTCATGGCCGTGATCGCGGAGAGCTGGCAGCGCCGCGGCAAGCTCAGCGCGGGCGGCATCGTCGCGACGGTGATGAGCAACCTCGGGCTCGAGCGCTACCTCAAGGAGCATGGCCTGACACTGGCGCGCACGCCGGTCGGCGACCGCTACGTGGTCGAGCACATGCGCCGGCACGGCTACAACGTGGGCGGCGAGCAATCCGGGCATATTGTGCTGTCGGACTTCACGACGACAGGCGACGGGCTCGTCTCATCGCTGCAGGTGCTGGCCTGCGTCGTGGCGACGGGGAAGCCGGTCTCGGACGTCTGTGCGCGCTTCACGCCGCTGCCGCAGGTGCTGCAGAACGTACGCTACGCCAACGGCAAGCCGCTCGACGACAAGCGCGTGCGCAAGGCGATCGAGGGCGCCAAGCAGCAGCTCGGCGAGAGCGGGCGCCTCGTCATCCGTCCGTCGGGCACCGAGCCCGTGATCCGCGTGATGGCGGAGGGCGACGACGAAACGCTCGTGTCGACGGTGGTGGGCGACATCGTCGAAGCCGTGAAGGCGGCGGCCGCGCAGGCGGCCTAGCGTTCTTTCCGCTCCCGTAAGCAGTGCAGGGCCCCCTCATCCGCGCAGCCCCACCGGGGAGAGGTGAAAGAGGCACGACCCACTTCACCTCTCCCCAACGTCTGTAGGTGACGCTTGTGGCGTCCGCGCCATGCCGCGCCAATTCCGTACCTGGATGTGCCCAAACGGAGCACAGATTAAGTCTCCATTAAGCGTTGCCGGAGCAAAGTCCCCTTCGTGACCAGTGCTGCGTCGTCGCCTAGGTCCCGCGCAGCCCCGGGACATCCTTCGAAAGGGACCATCATGACACTTCCACGCGTTTGCGCCCTCGCGGGCGCAGCCGTCAGCGCCGTTGTCCTTGCAGTGTCGGCCGTGCCCGCCGCGGCCGCCGATCTCGGATACGGCAGCATCAAGGACGTTGCCCCCGCGCCGGTTTCGAGCCGCGCCTGGTATCTCAAGGGCACCATCGGCGTGAAGAACGAGGACGCGGATTCGATCTGGACCAGCGGCGGCGGCACGAACGGTCCCGGCTACCAGAGCGGCGATTTCGTCGTCGGAGGGATCGATATCGAGCGCAAGGCGATCTTCGGCCTCGGCGTGGGTGTCGAATACAATCGCTGGCTGCGCTTGGACGTGACGGGCGAGTACCGCGGCAAGCAGGGCTTCCGGGCGCGCGACTTCAACTGGAACCTGAACTACACCAACGACTACTCCGCCGACCTCGAGAGCTGGCTGGGCCTGTTCAACGTCTATTGGGACATTCGCACCTGGCATGGCTTCACGCCGTACATCGGCGCCGGCATCGGATTCAGCTCCAACACGGTGAAGGATTTCACGGACGTCAACACGAACAACGTCGCCGTCTACACAGGCGACAAGGACAAGACGACGACCAACTTCGCCTGGGCGCTCTATGCGGGCGTGAGCTACGACCTCACGCCGAACCTGACGTTCGATGCGGCTTACCGCTACGCGGATCTCGGAGACGCCAAGACGGGACGCGCTTCCGATGGTGTCGGCGGGTGGTACACGGGTCTCGAGATCCAGGACATCACCTCGCACGACGTGCTGTTCAGCCTCCGATATCGGTTCGACTCGCCGCGCTCCTACCCGGTGGCGCTCAAATAGGATTGAAGGCGCGGCCCGCGATCGTTTCTCGTCGGGGCTGCGTCTTCGTAGGTCTTCCATCCGAACGGGGCTGGCGATCGCCGGCCCCGTTTCGCATTGCGGGAGGCGCAGAAAACGGGGTGCCCGTCATAAATTCGTCGCGAAACGACCGCACGCAGGGGCACCCGGCGGCTGTCGTGCGATGGTAGCACAAGGCATGATATCCCGTTCTCTTCTTTAGGATAATTCTCAACTCCAGCTCGAGAGGTCGCTTCCCGTGAAGCAGGTGCTTGCCGTCGCGCTTCTTTCCCTCGTGGCCGCAGCGGGTTCGCTCCGCGCCGCAGAGGTCGATGCCGTGTCGCGGATCGATGCCGTCACCGTGTTTCCGATGGGCGCGGAAGTCATGCGTGTCGCCAAGGTGCAACTCGAGAAGGGCGATCACACGATCCTGTTCCGCGATCTTCCGGCGGGCGCCATCGAAGGATCGATCCGCGTCGAGGGCACGGCG
>JAFKKW010000462.1 GCA_017304275.1 Hyphomicrobiales bacterium
TTCAGTGGAGACGGAGCGCGTCATGCAAGGTCAGATTACGAAGTTTCACGACACCATCGGGTTCGGCGTCATCCGCGCCCTCGATGGACGGAAATATCGGTTCTCGAAGTCGGATATCCGCAACCCGAATGGCCGCCTTGTCGGTCTGGACGTGGATTTTCTGGTCGAATCGCGTAGTCCGAAAGACATCATTCTGTTGCATGGGTCGCCCTGGGGCGTTTTCGCCCATGCGGCCCCGGCCAAAAAGCGGAGCTGAGCGCCATGCCGCAATCCATCATGTCGCAAGTCACGACCGAGCAGGCCCGCGGAATCGCGGTCGACACCAGCGATGTGCCGCTGGTCGGCGCCCGTGAGTTGGCGCTCGCCCTCAAGATTCTGTCGGCCGGCAACCTTTTGCTACCCTCGTTCACGCTGTCGGACGAGGACTTGCGCCGGGTGGAGCAGGATTTCTGGCAGATCTCGCCGCGCGAGCGCGTGCGCAAGGTCGCCGTGCTCCTGCGCTTCCGCAGCTTCCTCGCCGCCTGCCAGACCCGTCACGTGAGCGAGTTGATCGCCCGCCATGGTCAGACGGCGATCGTGACGGCCCTCGAGGCGGCAGCGAAGATGCGCCTCAATGCCAAGTGGGGCTTCAATCCCGTCAAGATGGCCCGCGCCATGAGCGAAGCGATCGCCGAAGCGGCCGAAAGCTTCGAGGGACGAACCGCCGCAGTTTAAAACGGCGTAATCGCGCGCGTTTCCTGGTGAACCGCCGCGGCGCATGCCCCATATAAGAGGCATGCACAGTGTCGTCTCCCTTGTCGCCACCTTCCTGCTGGTTTTCCTGCCCGCGCTTGGCCTGTTGGTCGCCGGCCTCGCGAAAGAGGCGCGCCGCTCCACCGTTGCGCTGCGCCGCAGCAACTAACTTTAATTAACGGCCTCGACGAACGCCCATTCAGATCGGCCGCCGCAGCCCTATACTGAGGCGCGGCAACCTGATCGGGCGCCATGAAACCCATCGACGTATCCGCTGATACTGCGAGCCCACCGCGAGCGCACGACGCCGTCGTGCCCGAGGTGCCCGAGGTCGATCTTTTCTCCGGCCTGTCCGCAACGGAGCGCCAGGCGCTCGCAGACCGTCTGGCGCTGCGCACGCTCCGCCGTGGCGATGTGCTGATGCGTCAGGACGCGCCGGCCGACGCGCTCTATGTCGTTGTCTCGGGACGTTTCGCCGTCATGCGCGACGGACGCGTCGAGCCCATCAGCGAGGTCGGCCCGGGCGAGCCGGTGGGCGAGATCGCCTTCCTGACCGGCGGGACCAGAACCGCGACCGTCACCGCCATGCGCGATAGTCTCGTGCTGGGCCTGTCGCGTCCCGAGTTCGAGGCTTTGGTGACGGCGCATCCCGGTATCTGGGGCACGCTCACCGCGACCCTGGCGCGCCGTCTCGCGGCGACGACCTCTCAGGCGTCTTCGGCCGCAACACGACCGCGGCCGCGCCCGCGCACCGTTTGCCTCATCCCGGCGGGCGGCGCGCGTATGAGCACGGCGTTCGTCGCCATGCTGGAGCGCGCCCTTGCCGGCCGCGCAAGCTGCGCCGTCCTGACGGGCGAGACCGCGCGGAACCTCCTTGGTGCAAGCGAAACGCTGGACGGCCCGGAGGCGATCGCGCGCCTCAACGCCCTGGAAGCCGCACACGGTCATGTCCTGCTGGTGGCGGACGACACCATCACCCCCTGGACCGAGAAGGCCATCCGCCACGCCGACCTCGTGCTCGCCGTCGCCCGTCACGCGGACGATGCCGAGCCCAATGCGTCCGAGCGCCTCGCCACGCGCTTCGTGACGCCCGACGCGACCCGTCTCGTGCTGCTCCATCCGCGTCGCGGCAAGATCACCGGCACGGCCCGTTGGCTCGCCCCCCGCAACGTTGCCATGCACCACCACGTCGCCCTCGACGGCACGGCGGATGTCGAACGTCTCGCACGCTTCATCGAAGGCCGCGCCGTGGGGTTGGTGGCGGCCGGCGGCGGCGCATTGGCAGCCGCGCACACGGGTGTCTTCAAGGCGCTCACCGAATCCGGACACACGTTCGACATCATGGGCGGCACCTCGGCCGGCGCCGCCCTCGCCGCAGCTTTCATGCTCGATGCCTCGCCCGACGAGATCGACGTCAAGCTCGGCGAGATGTTCGTGACCAACCGCGCGCTGCGCCGCTACACGCTCCCGCGCTACGCCTTGCTCGATCACACGGTCTTCGACGCCGAGCTGAAGCGGCTGTTCGGAGAGATCGATGTCGAGGACCTCTGGCTGCCGTTCTTCGCCGTCTCGACCAACCTCTCCCGCTACGGCGTGGTCGTGCACCGGAGCGGTCCCTTGTGGCGTGCGATCCGCGCCTCGGCCTCGATCCCCGCGCTCCTGCCGCCCGTCTACACTGCCGAAGGCGACATGCTGGTCGACGGCTGCCTGCTCGACAACGTACCGGTGAAGGCCATGCGCGACCTCAAGACAGGCCCGAACGTCGTCGTCAGCTTCAAGCCGCCCGCGCTGGATCGCTACCATGTCGATTACGAGGCCTTGCCGTCACGCGCCGCGCTGATGCGGCTCGTGCTCAACCCGTTGCGCCGCGACCGGTTGCCGGAGGCGCCGGGCTTGATTACGGTTTTGATGCGCGCCTTGATGGCCAATCGGCGCGACTTCAACCGCGAGCTCGACACCGACGATCTCGCGCTGACGCCGCCGATCCCGGCCGGTGTCGGATTCCTCGACTGGCATCGCCACCGCGAGCTGTTTCACGGCGCCTACACCT
>JAFKKW010000463.1 GCA_017304275.1 Hyphomicrobiales bacterium
AGAGCGCGCAGAGCAATGCCGCGCTGATGGCGCAGGTGCCGATCATGGTCGGCATGATGCTGATCGTGCTAATGGTGCAGCTGCAGAGCGTGTCGCGGCTCCTCATGGTGATCAGCGTGGCGCCGCTCGGCCTCATTGGCGTCGTCGCGGCGCTTCTGTTTACCAACACGCCGATGGGCTTCGTCGCGACGCTCGGCATCATCGCGCTGGCCGGCATGATCATCCGAAACTCGGTGATCCTGATCGACCAGATCGAGCACACGCGCAAGGCCGGCGAGGACGCCTGGGAGGCCGTGATCGAGGCGGCGCAGCATCGTTTCCGGCCGATCATGCTGACCGCCTCGGCGGCGATCCTCGGCATGATCCCGATCATGAGCGACGTGTTCTGGGGGCCGATGGCCTATGCCATTGTCGGCGGTCTCGCCGGCGCCACCCTGCTCACTCTCCTGTTCCTGCCGGCGCTCTATATCACCTGTCTCCGGATCCGCGAGCCGGAGGCGCGCGACCCCAAGGTGGCGGGCGATGCGGAGCCGGTTCCGGCGCACTGATCGACCGGCGCGCTCTTGAAGGCGAGGGGCGCGCGGTGGATAAGGAGGCCAACGGATCAGCAGGTAGGGATGATATGGACGTTCTGGAACTCCTCGGCGGGCTGCACAATGCGCTGCAGCCCGGCGCCACCGTCGGCGATACCGGCAATTGGCGCGAGACATTCGCCGTCATTCGCCGCGAGGTCGAGGCGGACCCCACCATGGACAAGTATGACCGCGAGACGCTGGACGTGATCGCCGCCAAGCTCGACGTGCTGATCGCCGAGCTGGAGGCGGGCAAGGCGGAGCCGGACTTCAAGCCCGCCCGCACCTGGGTCGCGGCGCTGGGAACGGCGATTCACCGCCGCCGGAGCTGATCGGGGAGGGGCCGCAGCAAATCCAGCCGCGGATTCCGGCCGAGGGCGAGCAGCGGTCGCTGCCGGTGGCGCAGCTCAGGAGCAGCCGGTTCAATCCGCGCAAGGATTTCGGCGAGCAGGAGCTTGCCGAGCTTGCCGAGTCCATTCGCACGAAGGGGATGGTGCAGCCGATCGTCGTACGGCCGCACCCGGAAGAGCCGCAGGCGTTCGAGATCGTGGCCGGGGAGCGGCGCTGGCGCGCGGCGCAGAAGGCGGCCATGCACATGGTGCCGGTCATCGTGCGGGACCTTTCGGACCGCGACGTGCTCGAGATCGCGATCATCGAGAACGTGCAGCGCGCGGATCTCAACGCGATCGAAGAGGCGAACGGCTACCGCGAGCTGATCGAGCGGTTCGACTACAGCCAAGAGCAGGTGTCGGAGATCATCGGCAAGAGCCGCAGCCACGTGGCCAACACGTTGCGGCTCCTGAAGCTGCCTGCAGCCGTTCAGGCCTACGTGCAGGACGGGCGGCTCACGGCCGGCCATGCGCGGACGCTGGTTGGGCGCGAGGATGCGGAAGCGCTCGCGCAGCGGATCCTCGAGCAGAACCTCAATGTGCGCGAGGCCGAGGCGCTCGCTCAAACGACAGGACCGATCGGCGTTCCTGGCGCGACGGGCGGCGGTCGCAAAGCGCGCGACAAGGATCCGGATACGAAGGCGTTCGAGAAGGAGCTCGCGGATTCGCTGGGGCTCAAGGTCGAAGTCAAGCGCGGCTCGGGCGAAAGCGGCAACCTGATCATCAAGTACGGCAACTTCGATCAGCTCGACTATATCCGGCTGCGGCTCACGGGCGCGCCGGGCGGCTGAGGCGCGGCCGTTAAGCGTCGCTGGCGCTCGGCGCTGGACATCCGCGCTTGCCCTGCTTATTGGCCTCGCACGAGGATCCTGCTGGTGTGGTACCTGTGGAGGCTGGCGTGGATCCCGGCCTTCGCCGGGATGACGTCGAGAGGAGGCAGGCCGCTCGTCACACCCGAAACGTCATCCCGACGCCGGTCGGGATCCACGCCAGTTTCCGCTTGCGCGAAGGTTGGTCTGAATCCTGGCCACCCCAAGGACCGATCGAAGCTTTTTGCGCGCTCGATAAGATTGGACTGACCGATGAGCGACGACGTTCTTTCGAGACTGGCGGCGACGATCCGGGCGCGGCGGGCTGAAACGGCCGAGAAATCGTATACACGCCAGCTTCTGGAGGCTGGCCCCGAGCGTTGCGCGAAGAAGCTCGGCGAGGAGGCGGTCGAGACCGTGATCGCGGGCGTCAACCAGAGCGACGATGCTTTGCGTGCAGAAGCCGCGGATCTGCTTTATCATCTGCTGGTGCTGCTCGAAGCCCGCGGTGTCGCCTTCGACGAGGTGCTTGCGGTGCTGGAGAGCCGTACCGGGCAGTCGGGCCTCGCGGAAAAGGCAGCCCGGACATCCTAGTGTCCCGATTCCGAAGTTCGCCGGAGCTCGCGGCTAGGCTCAGGAGCGAACTTCGGAATCAAAAGGGACACTAGGAATCATAGACTTGCTAGTGTGATTCAGATCGAGAAATTCGCTCGCGACCGCGCTACTTGATATGGCGAATTTCTCGATCATCACACTAGTCTTCAGCGTGGAGAGGCCGGCAGGCTTCCTGGTGAACCGCTTATGAGCATGCGGGACAAGGCGGCATCGACGCGGGACCTCCCGCGGCTCGAAATTGTCGGCGGCAACGACGGCTCTGACATCCAGTTTCCTCCTTATTCGCCCTATCGTGTCTTCAGCCGCGAGCAGTGGGCGAAGTTGCGCGCCGACACGCCGATGACGCTGGCGCCGCAAGAGCTCGAGGTGCTGTCAGGCC
>JAFKKW010000464.1 GCA_017304275.1 Hyphomicrobiales bacterium
CCGTGGTCCGCCCGATTCCGCGTTGATCTGATTCCAAGCCGCATCGCGGCTCATGCGTTGCGTTTCCAATTTGGAAGTGCGCGCGCGCCGCTCGCTTCAGACTCAATTCGGATTTCGTGTCATGTCATCTGTCCTCAGGCTCCGGACCTTGGTCCGGACAACATTCGCATCCGGCTCGTGCGTCGTCGTGGCGCTTTCGGCGCTTGGCGCGCCATCGTCCGCTCAGGAGGCCGCGACTGAGCTTCCCCCGGTCAACGTCGTCACAACCCTGCCGAAGGCCAAACCCGCAAAGGCAAAGACGGTAGCCGTGCCGCCTCCCGCCGGTGCGCCGCAGCAAGCTGCGGCCGAGGCAGCGCCTGCCGAGGCCGGCCTGCCCGCTCCGGGCACACGATCGGGCAGCCTCGGCGTTGCGACCACTGCCGAAGCCACCGCCGACATCAACCGCGCACCCGGCGGCGTCGAGGTGGTGCCCGACACGGCCTACAAGGCCTCGACGCCGGCGGTCACCATCAAGGACGCGCTCGACTATGTGCCCGGCGTCTGGGTGCAGCCGAAGTGGGGCGAGGACAGCCGCATCTCGATCCGCGGCTCGAGCCTGTCGCGCAACTTCCACCTGCGCGGCATCCAGCTTTTCATGGACGGCATTCCGATCAACACCGCTGACGGCTACGGCGATTTCCAGGAGATCGATCCGACCGCATATCGCTACATCGAGGTGTTCAAGGGCGCCAACGCGCTGCGCTTCGGCGCCAACGCGCTCGGCGGGGCGATCAACTTCGTGATGCCGACGGGCTATGACGCCGATCTGTTCGGAGCGCGGGTCGATGTCGGCAGCTTCGGCTTCCACAAGCTGTCGGTCAGCTCGGGCGGTGTGTCCGGTGCGGTCGACTACTTCATGACCGGCACGTGGCAGGAGCAGGACGGCTTCCGCGAGCACAGCGACGGCGAGAGCGTGCGCGGCTCGCTCAATGTCGGCTACCGTCTTTCGCGAGACATCGAGACGCGATTCTACGTCAACGCCAACGACGTCGAGCAGCGCATCCCGGGCGGCGTGACGAAGCACACCGCGCTCACGTCACCCGAGACAGCCTGGCCGAGCAACGTCACCGGCGACCAGCAGCGCAACATCGAGACGGTACGCATCGCCAACAAGACCGCCGTCCGCCTGATGCCGGGGACCGTGCTCGAGCTTGGCGCGTTCAACGTCGACCGCCACCTGATGCATCCGATCTTCCAGTGGCTCGACTACCGCTACGACGACTACGGCGGGTTTGCGCGCGTGACGGACGAGAGCCGTATCGGCGGGTTCGCGAACCGGCTAATTGCTGGCGTCAATATCCACGACGGGCGCACCGACGTCCGCCAGTACGTGAACGTCGCGGGTAACAAGGGCGCGCAGACCGTCGATGCCGAGGATACCTCACGCAACTTCAGCGCCTATTTCGAGAACCACTTCTATGTGATGCCGGACGTGGCGCTGGTCGCCGGCACGCAGTTCCTGCACGCAACGCGCGAGCGCGAGGCGGTGCTCGGTGCCACGTCGGGCGAGACCGAGTTCAATCTGTGGAGCCCCAAGGGCGGCATCGTGTGGGACGTGACGCGCACCTGGCAGGTGTTCGGCAACGTCTCGCGCAGCGCCGAGGTGCCGAGCTTCGGTGAAAGCGTCGTCGGGGGAAGCGTCAATATTCCGTTCTACGAGCTGAAGCCGCAACGGGCCACGACCTACGAGATCGGCACGCGCGGCCGCACGGAGGACTTCACCTGGGATTTGGCGTTCTATCGCGCCGACATCGACAACGAGCTGCTGTGCTTCACGACCAATGCGCTGCCCAGCACGTGCCAGGTCGCCAACGCGGACCGGACAATTCATCAGGGCATCGAGCTTGGCTTCGGGGTGGCGGTGATGAAGTCGCTTTTCGCGGACGGTCCGGATCCGGACGCCTTGTGGCTCCACGCTGCTTACACCCTCAACGATTTCCGCTACGACAACGACGCGGCGTGGGGCGACAACAAGCTGCCTGGCGCGCCCCGGCACTTCCTGCGAGCGGAGCTGCTCTACAAGCACCCGTCAGGCTTTTACGCCGGCCCGAATATCGAATGGGTGCCGGAGGCCTACTACGTCGACAGCGCCAATACGTTCTCGACGGACGCTTACGCCCTCTGGGGCGCCAAGATCGGCTTCGACAACGGCGGCCCGATTGCGGCCTACATCGAGGGACGCAACCTGTCGGACGAGGCCTATATCGCAAGTACCAGCACCGCGGCCAACATGAATGGTACCGATTCCAACGTGTTCGAGCCCGGCACGGGGCGCGCGATCTACGGCGGTGTTCAATACAGATGGTAAGGACCATGCGCGTTCTGCGTCTCGCTCCCGTCTCCCGAAAGATGGCAACGCCGATTGCGTGGACGTGGATGGCGCTGTCATGCGCCCTTCCCGTCCAGCCTGCTCACGCACTTAACGATGCGGACCAGATCCGCGCGCTGATCGGCGCTACCTGGGATAAACCCGGCAACACCGTCGAAACCGACCCGGTGGTCGTTGCGGGAGATTATGCCGTCGCAAGCTGGACGCAGGGCGCACACGGCGGACGGGCGCTTCTGAGGCGCGGCAAAAGCGGTTGGTCTGTCGTGCTCTGCAGCGGCGACCCGCTCAAGGACGCAGGCTGGCTCGCGGAGGCCGGCGTTCCGGGATCCGATGCCGGTCGGATCGCGAAGGATCTCGCGGCCGTGGAAGGCTCGGTTTCCGCCGACCGGCGCGCCAAGTTCTCGCTCTTCGAAGGCGTCGTGCAGGGTGACAGCAGCGCGCACCACCCCTCTCAGACGCATCACGATCATCCCCATCCCTGACCCACGACAAGCTCGGAAGGCATTTACCCATGACCCTCAATACGAACCTCCTAAGCTGGGCCACGCTCCTTCTTCTCGTGAGCATGCCGGCTCATGCGCATGTCAGCCTCGAGCAGCGCGAAGCGGCGCGGGGCACGTCCTACAAAGCCGTGATCAAGATTCCGCACGGCTGCGACGGCGAGGCGACGCATACGGTGCGCGTCGACATCCCGGAGGGCTTTATCGGCGTCAAGCCGATGCCGAAGCCCGGATGGACGATCAAGACCACGCAGGGGCCGTATGCGCAGAGCTACGGCTACTATCACGGTCCGCTCAGCGAGGGCGTGACGCAGATCGAGTGGTCCGGCGGCTCGCTTCCGGACGCATACTACGACGAATTCGTCGCGTCGGGGTTCGTCGCGCGCGAACTCAAAGCGGACGCCCTCTATTTCAAGGTCGTGCAGGAGTGCGACAAGGGCGAGCTCAGCTGGTCGGAAATTCCGGCCGCCGGACAGAACCCGCACGATCTCAAGGCGCCTGCCGCCATCCTGAAGATCGCCGACAGCGGCGATCAGGATCATGCGCACGGTCATGGCGATCACGATCATGGCGGCCACGATCACGGCGACGGCAAGGCTGCGTCAGCGGCAACCGGAAGCGCCACGATCGGCTCGCTCGTCATCGAGGACGGTTTTACGCGCGCGAC
>JAFKKW010000465.1 GCA_017304275.1 Hyphomicrobiales bacterium
TCCTCGCCCGGCTCGATCATCCGGTCGTTCTCGTTCCCGAGGAAGAGCTTGCTTCTTGGTTCTCGCGACATCCGGACGGGGTTGCCATTATCCGGAGCAAATCTTCATCGCCGCAGCCGGATGCAGCCCTTCCCGGCAAGGTGCTCTACCGAGGGAAGTACCGCCTTCAAGAAGAATTCCTTGTCGTATCCGCGCCAACGCAATAGCGCCCAGGACGTCCTGCTGTGAAACCGGAAGACGACTCAGAAGACCCCGTCGACAAGCTCGGCATCCGCATTCGGGCACGGATCAACGAGCTGTCGCCGTCGCTCGCGACCGTCATCGAATTCATCGATGCCAACAGGCTCGATGCGATGACCAAGTCCGCCGTCGAGCTCGGTCGCATGATCGGCACGTCGGATGCAAGTGTCATTCGTGCTGTGAAGGCGCTTGGTTTCGACGGCTTCAAGGAGCTGAAACAGGAGTTGGCGGCGTCTCTCGGCAAGGGAAATTCTGCCGCGGACAACATGCTCAGGACCCTCACTGACGTTGGCGACGCATACGACGCTGCGATCGATCTTGTGCTGGACGATCACTACGCTGCACTCAAGGCGTTACGTTCTCCGGAAACGCGCGCGCAACTATCGGCGGCGGTCAAGCTGCTCGCCTCGGCCCGCCGCATCGGCGTCTTTGGGATTGGGCCGTCCGCCCATCTCGCGCGATACTTTGCGCTTCAGGTGACGCGGAACGGCCGACCTGCACGGGTCTTCGATGGCAGCGGATCGCCGCTGCCCGCTCAGATGCTCGGCATGCAAGACGTGGACGTGGTGGTGATGCTGGCTTATGGCCGGCCCTACAAGGAAGCGACGACTTGCGTGGCCGAGGCGCGCAGGGTCCGCAAGCGCATCCTCCTCATCACGGACGTTGCCGAAAAGGGCCTGGCATCTCATGCGACGGCGGTGGTGGCGGTGCGCCGGGGGGAGGCCGGCCGTGTGGCCTTGCACGGCGCAACGCTGGTCTGTCTCGAGGCCATCCTGTTGGCGCTGGCGTCGCGGAACAAGGACCGTTCCATCCTGACGCTGGAGCGCTTGAACGAGTTGCGGAAGTCCCTCAGCAAAACATCCTAGGTATCGCTATTCGCGCGGTGTTGCGATCTCGCACTGACGCGGCGATGTCGGAGTTTTCGCGAAATTCCAATATTTACTGCTACAGTATGCAAACCGAGTTTGAACCCACGTGAGTAAGCCAGCCAACGACGCATCTGCCGTCCACTAGCCAGCCAGCTTGCGTTTGAGGTCTGCACCGCGACAGCTGCATTTGTCGCGGTGCGACCGACACTGGGGCTCATACTTGGGGGATGTCTTATGCGTGACGTCAAAGGCCGCGGCGCTCGTTCCGCGGCACTTCTAATCAGTACAATGGTGTCGGGAAGTTTCGGACTGGGCGCGAGTGCTTACGCACAAGAGGCCGCTGCCCCGGCGGAGTTGCCGCCGCTCGAAGTGACGGCACAGGCCAAGAAGAAGGCCGCGGCTGCGAAAAAGAAAGCTGTAACGTCTCCGGTCCCGCAGGCGCCGCCGGCGGTCGCAGAGACGGCCGACACGGAGCCGGCCGGCGATGCGGATGGCGGTCTGTCGTCCAACGGAGGCGTCGACGGCTACATCGCAACCAGATCGTCGACCGCCACGAAGACCGATACGCCGATCCTAGACATTCCGCAGTCCATCACGGTTGTGACCAAGGAGCAGGCGAAGGACCAAGGTTCTCGTGACATGAACAAGGCGCTGACCTACGTGCCCGGCATCGTCATGGGACAGGGCGAAGGTCACCGCGACGCGCCGACGATCCGCGGTGTCAGCACCACTGCCGACTTCTTCGTCGACGGCGTTCGCGACGACGTGCAGTACTTCCGCGATCTCTACAACGTCGACCGCGTCGAAGTGCTAAAAGGGCCGAACGCCATGATCTTCGGGCGCGGCGGCGGTGGCGGCGTCATCAATCGCGTGACCAAGAAGGCCGACGGCGAGCGCATCTATGAAGCGACGACCACCTACGGCTCGTTCGACACCAAGCGCGTCGAGATCGATGCCGGGCAAGCGGTCACCAACGACTTCGCCGTCCGCATCAACGGCATGTACGAGGATTCCGGCAGCTACCGCGACTTCGTGGACCTCGAGCGCTACGGCATCAATCCGAAGGTCACCTTCAGGCCGAGCGAGAACACCAAAGTTCGCCTCGCCTACGAGTACTTCAGCGAGGACCGCACGGTGGATCGCGGGATTCCGTCAAACTCTCTGACCGGGAAGCCCGCCAGGACCGACGAGTCGACGTTCTTCGGCAACCCCGACGAAAGCTACATGTATTTCAACGGGCACACGGCAACCGCGACGATCGAGCACAAGTTCGACAACGGAATCGAGATCAAGAACCATACGCAGTACGGCAACTACGAGAAGTTCTACCAGAACATCTATGCCAACAGTGCGTGGAACGGTACGCCGGGCGGCACCATCGCGCTCGGCGCCTACAATCAGATCACCGACCGCGAGACGATCTTCAACCAGACTGACGTGACGACCAAGATCATTATGGGGCCGGCTGTTCGGCATACTCTGCTGGCGGGCGTGGAAGTCGGCTATCAGGAAACCGATAACCAGCGCGATCCGAACTCGGGCAACTATCCGATTACAGCGGTTCCCTTTAGCGATCCGTTGAGCTCCCAGGTCCCCGCCTGGGGGACCACGCCGGGCCCATTCAACAAATCGGATCTGTCGCTTGTGCCAGACGGATACCGCCGCAAACCCCACGCCGCGTTGCTCGGGTTCACCCACCTCATCGTTCAGCCGTGTCGACGAGGTCTGGTCGCCGCGCGTGGGCGTGGTGTTCAAGCCGATCGAGCCGCTGTCGTTCTATGCCAGCTACTCGAAGTCGTTCCTGCCGCAGTCGGGTGACCAGTTCTCGACTCTGACCGCGGTCACCGAGAACTTCAGGCCTGAGGAGTTCGAGAACAAGGAGATCGGCTTCAAGTGGGAAGTCGCACCCCGCTTGCTTCTGACCGGCGCCATCTTCCAGCTCGACCGCAAGAACCAGAGCGTTGCGATTTCAGCGACAGAGAACGCGATCATCGGTGAGAGCCGGACCGAGGGCGGTGAAATTGCCCTGACCGGCTACCTGACCGATGAATGGGAAGTCGTGGCCGGTTATGGCTACCAGGAGGCCGAGGTCGTGCAGGGGTCGCTGACTTCACCGACGAACGGGAATACGATTGCCCTTGTGCCACGCCACACGTTCTCGCTCTGGAACAAGTACCAGTTCCTGCCGAACTGGGCTGCCGGCCTCGGTGTCATCTCCCGCAGCGACATGTACGCCAACGTCGATAACAACGTGACGCTGCCCGGCTTCGCGCGCGTCGACGCCGCTCTGTTCTGGGACATCAACGAGGACTTCAAGGCCCAGCTCAACGTCGAGAACGTGTTCGACATCGATTACTACTCGACCGCCCACAGCAACAACAACATCACGCCAGGCTCTCCCAGGGCCGCGTACTTC
>JAFKKW010000466.1 GCA_017304275.1 Hyphomicrobiales bacterium
CCTAACCGCGCTGCTTGGTGGAGGCCGGGGCGAGGACGCCTTTTTTGATCAGGCGGGTGATTTCGCGCCGGTCTTGCATGGCGATCTGCATGTGCTGGATCAGCTTTTGCATCTGGCCTAGGGCACCCGTTGCATTTGACTTCACGCCGAACTTGACGAATGCCGCTCTTAGTACGCTGACAACGGCCAGTGCCGTGACCATCACGGGCATCAACACAACGACTCCCGTTTCCGTAACCGGCACGGGCGCGCAGATCTCCATTGCAGGCGGAGCTTGGGGGACATCGGGCAATATCACCAACGGGCAAACGCTTGCCGTGCGCCTGACCTCCAGCGCCTCCTTCTCAACCGCCATTACGGCGACGGTGAATGTCGGCGGCGTGACGGACGCATGGAGCGTGACCACGCTGGCGGCGGATACGACACCGAATGCGTTCACATTCACCGATCAGACAGACGTTGCGCGGAGTACGCTGACAACGTCGAACAGTATCGCAATTGGCGGCATCAACACCACGACGCCGGTTTCGGTCAGCGGCTCGGGCTCTCCGCAGATATCAATCGCCGGAGGGGCTTGGACAACATCGGGCAACATCACCAACGGTCAAACTCTGGCTGTGCGGCTTACATCGAGCGCCTCCTATAACACGGCGCTCACTGCGACGGTGAACGTTGGTGGCGTAACCAATGCTTGGAGTGTAACGACCGAAGCCAACGTCGTGCCCGGCTCGCAGTCTTTCACGACATCCGGGTCATTCAACTTCACAGTGCCTGCCTATAACACTCTTACGGTGCAGGTTTGGGGTGCCGGTGGAGGAGGAGCGGGGTGTAGCACGACAACAAAAGTCGCGGGCGTCAGCGGCGGGTTATCGCGTTGGGACGGAACCGTCACAGCGAATGGTGGCACGCGCGCCTCAACGACTGCCGGAGGGGCAGGAGGGACGGCATCGGGCGGCACCACAAATCTGACAGGTCAGAACGGCAGCACCGCCGGGACACAGGCCGGGCCGGGTGGAGACGGCGCTAACGGTGGGGCGGGTGGAGATACAATCCCGGGTTACGGTACGGGAAGACCGGGCGTTGCTCCGGGCGGCGGCGGCGCTGGCGGCGGTTATTCAGGCGGACGCTCAGGTAACTGCAGAGGCAGCGGCGCTGGTGGTGGCGGTTACTCAGCACGCTCCTACGCAGCTGGAGTGTACACTCCCGGAGAGATCGTGCCGGTGGTGGTAGGGGCCAGAGGTACCGGCGGTAACGGTTCAAGCTATGACGGCGGGCTTGGCGCTTACGGCCGCGTGGTCGTCACATGGAACTAGGTGCCGTGGAATGGCGGCGCATCGCACTGGCGCTGCTTGTCGGCGCTTGGTCATTGATGGGCCAGTTTATCTTTAACCGGATCATCTTTTTCTATGTCGCCAATTCGGAATATGTCGCCGCCTCCATCATCACACTTCACCTTCTGGGTTTTCTTTTGGGGTCGTTGGCCGTGCGGCGCTGGAACTTGCCGATACCGTGGCTGATAGCACTCTCAATGGCCACGATGGCGCTGGCATTCTTCTTTATCTGGTGGGCCGGGGTGCTGTGGTTCGGGCTGTTTGCTACGGTTGGCATGGCCGCTTCATTCTCCATGCTCTCGGCTGCTTTAGCGGGCGCGCTGGTGATATCGCTGATGGCGCCTGTAGCGCAGACGGAGCAGGGCCGCGCCATCATTATTGCCGATACGGCAGGCTCCGTTCTGGGGGCTTTGGTCGGCGGCTTTTTGTTGATCCCGCTATGGGGCATCAATGCCAGCTTTGCCGGAGTTTTGGCGATACAATCGCTTTCCCTGCTGTTGATCCCGGGTCCTTTGAGATGGGCTTCTATGGCGTGTGGTGTGACGCTGATTGCTCTTGGGCAGTTTGCCTCGCCCATGGCAGGCAAGCATAAGGATGTTCTGACAGTTGAGGGGTTTCCGATTGAGCTGACACAGGAGGACGGAAAAATCCTTTTTGAAACACGCTCACCCTACGGGCTTTTAAGCGCTACTGAAATCGGCGGGCAGACAATCATCAATATCGATAACCGGCCCTTGTGCAGCGTTGGGGAACGCTGGGCCGGTCATGTTGACCCTTCGGCGTGGGATACCGGCGAGATTCCGATGAAGATCGTTGGTGAGCGCGAAAACATGCGGGTAGCGAATGTCGGCCTTGGCTGCGGGATAACCCTGTCGGGAATTCTCTCCCGGTTGCCGGAATCGGGAACGGTTGATGTCATCGAACTGAACCCCGAGATGCCGAGGGCACAGGAGCTGTTTCGCCCGCTCCTGAAACCATCGACCGACGATCCGCGAGTGACGATCCTTATCGATGACGGGTTCCGCCACTTTGCGGTGCGCGGCGAAGGTGATCTTTACGATGTCATAGCCATAGATGTAGCGTGGATGCAGAACATGAACGCCACGCACCTGTTCTCGCGGGAGATGTATCAGAACCTTGCAAAACATCTGAAACAGGATGGTGTGGTATCCGTTTGGAGCGAAGAGTCGAACCCGTTCTCTCCCGTATCACTCATCATCTACAAGACGCTGGCCGAAGTGTTTCCGGAGGTTATCGTTGAAACCAAAGACGGGCTGGTTGTGTTTATCGCATCACCCGGCCGAAACGATCTGGTGGATTTCGTGCGCCCGGAGATGCAGTCCGTCCGGGACTGGATGTCGGGTGCGTCTGAATCCTATCCCATCAATAGCCTGAACGATTTGGCCATGAACCGCTTCAAG
>JAFKKW010000467.1 GCA_017304275.1 Hyphomicrobiales bacterium
CCTGCTCGATGGGATGATGCATTACGCCCTGGGTCCCGGCTCTGCGCGGCTGCGCCGCTTGGCCGGGATGACACGGGGAGCGGGCACGTCAGCCATATGTCATCCCGGCCGGAGTGGAGCGAAGCGGAACGGAGAGCCGGGACCCAGGGCGAGGTTCCGCGCGCTGTGCTGTTCGATCCTCAGATGCGGGCGACGAAGCTGTCGACGCCGCGCTTCTTGCCGGCGTGATCGAACTCGATGGTGAGCTTGTTGCCATCGACCTCGGTCACGGTGCCGAGGCCGAACTTCTGATGACGCACGCGCGCGCCCACGCTATAGCCGGCGCCCTTCGCCGATGACGAGGCGATCAGCTCGCCCTCGATGGTGATCGGCGGCTTCATAGGCTTCATGCCGGCCTGGCGCTTGCGGTCGGCATCGCGTGACCAGTTGGACTGGCGTTGCTCCTCATGCGACTTTGTTTTCTCGTAAGTCTGGGCGCGCTGCCAGCCCGGCGTGTCGTAGCTCGAGGCAAAATGCGGCTGGGCATCGTCGAAGCGGCTCTTGCCGTACGGATTGCGGCCGAAGCCGCCGGTGTCGAACGGATTGCCGAAGTTCTGGTAGGCGCCGCCGAATGGGCTCTTGGTCTCGATCACCTCGACGTCGCCCTCGGGCAGATCGTCGACGAAGCGCGACGGGATCGCCGACTGGTAGAGCCCGCGCGTGCGGCGGTTCTGGGCAAAGGAGACCTTGGCGCGGCGGCGGGCGCGCGTGAGGCCGACGTAGGCCAAGCGGCGCTCCTCCTCGAGGCCGGCCTCGCCGCTCTCGTCGAGCGCGCGCTGGTGCGGGAACAACCCTTCCTCCCATCCGGGCAGGAACACGGTGTCGAACTCGAGGCCCTTGGCGGCGTGCAGCGTCATGAGGCTCACGCGGTCGCCGTCGTCGCCTTGCTCGGTGTCCATGACCAGGCTGACGTGCTCGAGGAAGCTTTCGAGGCTCTCGAACTCGTGCATGAAGCGCACGAGCTCCTTGAGGTTTTCCAGGCGGGACTGAGCCTGCGGGCTCTTGTCGGCCTGCCAGTGCGCCGTATAGCCCGACTCGTCGAGGATCAGCTCGGCGAGCTCGGTGTGCTTCATGGTGTCGATCAGGCTCTGCCAGCGGCCGAAGGCGTTGACCAGATCGGAAAGAGACTTGCGCGCCTTGCCTCCCAGCTCCTCGGTCTCGACGATCTCGCGGGCGGCGCGGAACAGCGGCACGCCGCGCGCGCGCGCCAGCGCGTGGATGCGCTCGACGCTGGTGTCGCCGAGGCCGCGCTTCGGCACATTGACGATGCGCTCGAACTTCAAGTCGTTGGCGGGATTGTGCGTCACCTCGAGATAGGCCAGCGCGTCCTTCACCTCGGCGCGCTCGTAGAAACGCGGGCCGCCGATGACGCGATAGGGAATGCCGGTGGTGACAAAACGGTCTTCGAAGGCGCGCATCTGGAACGAGGCGCGGACCAGGATGGCGATGCCGTTCAGGCGGTGGCCGTCCTTTCGGTACTCCTCGATGTCGCGCGTGATAGAGCGGGCTTCCTCCTCGTCGTCCCAGACGCCCATGACGGTGACCTTCTCGCCGTTCTCACCGTCGGTGAAGAGCGTCTTGCCGAGGCGGCCCTTGTTCTGGGCGATGAGGCCGGAGGCGGCGGAGAGGATGTGGCCGGTCGAGCGGTAGTTGCGCTCGAGACGGATGATGCGGGCACCGGGAAAGTCGATCTCGAAGCGCAGGATGTTGTCGACCTCGGCGCCGCGCCAGCCGTAGATGGACTGGTCGTCATCGCCGACGCAGCAGACGTTGGGCGAGCCCTGCGCGAGGAGACGCAGCCAGAGGTACTGGGCGACGTTGGTATCCTGATACTCGTCGACCAGTATGTAGCGGAAGCGGCGGTGATAGTCCGCCAGCACGTCCGGATGCTCCATGAACAGCCGCAGGGTCTCGAGCAGAAGATCGCCGAAGTCGGCGGCGTTCAGCTCCTTCAGACGCTTCTGGTAGGCCTCGTAGAGTTTGGCGCCCTTGCCGTTGGCGAAGGCGAAAGCCTCGTTGGACGGCACCTTGGCGGGCGTCAGGCCGCGGTTCTTCCAGTCGTCGATGAGGCCGGCGAGCTGGCGGGCGGGCCAGCGGTCCTTGTCGAGCCCTTCGGCCTCGATCACCTGCTTCAGGAGGCGGAGCTGATCGTCGGGATCGAGAATCGTGAAGCCGGACTTGAGACCGACCAGCTCGGCATGACGGCGCAGGATCTTGACGCCGATGGAGTGAAACGTGCCGAGCCACGGCATGGCCTCGACGGCACCGCCGACGAGCGCGCCGATGCGCTCCTTCATCTCGCGCGCGGCCTTGTTGGTGAACGTGACAGCCAGGATCTGGCTGCCCCAGGCGCGGCCGGTGGCCAGAATGTGTGCAATGCGGGTGGTGAGCACGCGGGTCTTGCCGGTACCGGCGCCGGCCAACACCAGAACCGGACCATCGAGCGCCTCGACGGCCTCGCGCTGCTCGGGGTTCAGACCCGCCAGGTAAGGCGGCATGGCGGCCGCGCGGGCGCGCTCCGAGATCGAGCGGCGCTCGGGCAAGGCCGTATCGGCCGCCGCGTGCGCCCCCGGCGCCAACGGCAGGTCGAACGGCGGAAGGTCGTCCTCCCCGTTGGTCGGCGGATCGCCCGCGCTCGCTGCGGCGTGCAGGCCGCGGCGGGCGGCGTCTTTCTCATCGTGCGGCATTCACTCGGCTCTATAGCACGGGGTG
>JAFKKW010000468.1 GCA_017304275.1 Hyphomicrobiales bacterium
ACAAGACCGGCGCCGGCATGATGGATTGCAAGCAGGCGCTGCAGGAGACCAACGGCGACATGGAAGCCGCCATCGATCTCCTGCGCAAGAAGGGGCTCTCCAAGGCCGCCAAGAAGGCCGATCGCATCGCCGCGCAGGGCCTCGTCGGCGTCGCCTCGAAGGTGAAGTCGGGCGCGGTCGTCGAGGTGAACTCGGAGACCGACTTCGTGGCCCGCAACCCGCAGTTCCAGGAGATGGTGCAGACGATCACCTCGCTCGCGCTCGGCGCCAACGGCGATCTCGCAAAGCTGCTCGGCACGGCGTACCCGGGCGGCAACGGCACGGTCGAGGACCAGATCAAGGAAGCCATCGCCACCATCGGCGAGAACATGACCGTGCGCCGCACCGCCGCGCTGTCGGTGAAGGATGGCGTCGTCGCCGACTACGTTCACAGCAAGTCGGGTGACGGAATCGGCAAGATCGGCGTGCTCGTCGCGCTCGAAAGCGCCGGCGATACGACCGCACTGGAAGCGCTCGGGCGTCAACTCGCCATGCACATCGCGGCTACCAGCCCGCAGGTCGTCAACGTCGAGGATCTCTCGAAGGAAGCGATCGAGCGCGAGCGTGCGATCTACGTCGAGCAGGCCAGGGCCGAGCCCCGCAATGCCGGCAAGTCGGACGAGATCCTGGCCAAGGCCAGCGAAGGGCGCCTGCAGAAGGAGTTCGTCAACCAGGCGGTGCTTCTGAAGCAGGTGTTCGTCATCGACGGCAAGGCGACGGTGGCGGAGATCCTGAAGTCGGCCGAGAAGGACGTCGGGGCTCCGATCAAGATCGCAAGCTTCGTTCGCTATGCACTCGGCGAGGGCATCGAGAAGAAGGAAGAGGACTTCGCCGCGGAAGTCGCCAAGACGATGGGCGCGGCGAAAGCCTAAAGAGAAAACGGGAAAAAGCCGGCGCCAGGCCGGCTTTTTTTTGCCAATCGGCGCCGTGCGCGCCAAACTGCCTTGCTTTCAAGACCGAGGAGACCGGCATGACGGCGGATGCATCGCTCAAATACCCGCGCCTGCTCGTCAAGCTCTCGGGCGAAGCGCTCATGGGCCGCAACGGCTTCGGCATCGACAATGCCGTCGTCGATCGTCTGGCTGCGGACCTCGCGGAGGCGCGCCGGGCAGGTTGCGCGCTTTCGGTGGTTGTCGGGGGGGGCAACATCTTCCGGGGGCTGCAGGGCGCCGCCAAGGGCATGGACCGGGCGACGGCCGACTACATGGGCATGCTGGCCACGGTGATGAACGCGCTGGCGCTGCAAAGCGCGCTCGAGGCGGCAAAGGCGCCGGCGCGCGTGCTCTCCGCCATTCCGATGCCGACCGTGTGCGAGCCATACGTCCGGCACCGGGCGCTCTATCATCTCGAGCGGGAGCGGATCGTCGTCTTTGCGGCGGGCACCGGAAACCCCTTCTTCACGACGGACACCGCCGCGACGCTGCGCGCCATCGAGATGGGGTGCAATGCGGTCGCCAAGGCGACCCAAGTCGACGGCGTCTACTCGGCTGACCCGAAAAAGGACCCCACGGCCCAGCGCTTCGACCGTCTCAGCTACTCCGAGGTGCTGGCGCGGAACCTCAAGGTCATGGACGGGGCGGCAATCGCGCTTGCCCGGGACAATCATCTTCCGGTAATTGTCTTTTCCATCGATGAGCCGGGCAACGTGATCAAGCTGCTCAAGGGCTCTGCCCGAGCCACCGTCATCGAGGGGTAGGTCCGAGGCCGGCCCGGCGCTTCAGCCCTCGCATGGGCGAGGACGCGGCTCGATCCCCGGTTGCCAAGAAAAAGGAGAATAGCCCGGTGTCGCTTACGACGTTCGATCTTACGGAAATCGAGACGCGGATGCGGGCTTCTCTGGAAGCGCTCAAACGCGAGCTGGCCGGTCTTCGCACCGGACGCGCGAGCGCGCATCTCCTCGATCCGGTCCAGGTCACCGTGTACGGATCGCGCATGCCAATCAATCAGGTGGCGACGGTCTCGGTGCCGGAGCCGCGCATGATCACGCTGCAGGTCTGGGACAGAAGCAACGTTCAGGCCGTGGACAAGGCCATTCGCGAGGCAAACCTCGGGGTCAATCCGGTGGTCGACGGCACGATGATCCGGCTGCCGATCCCGGCGCCCACGGCCGAGCGGCGCCAGGAGCTCGCCAAGCAGGCGCACAAATATGCGGAAGCCCACCGGATCGCGGTGCGCAACGTGCGCCGCGACGGCATGGACCTTCTCAAGAAGCTCGAGAAGGACGGCAAAATGAGCGAGGACGACCACCACAAGAACTCTGCTAAGGTGCAGGAACTGACCGACAAACTGATCAAGGAGATCGATCAGACTCTCGCGACCAAGGAGGCCGAGATCCAAAAGGTCTAAGTTGCGACCAGATTGTCGACTCACACTTCACTTGGTCGAGGACGAAAAAGACGCCATGGGTCATGCGTGTGCGGACAGACTGAACCCCGGCGGGACGGCCCGTTTCATAGCGGCGTCAGCCGGCGATTCAGTTCATTCAACAATGTAAAAAGCTCATTCCCGTGGCAGATAGATCGAAATCCTCCGAAAGGACCTCGAGCGCGGCGATCATGCCGCGCCACGTGGCAATCATCATGGACGGGAACGGCCGCTGGGCGGCCGAGCGGGGCCTGCCCCGCGCGCTCGGGCATCGGTCCGGGGTCGAGGCGGTGCGCCGAACCGTGAAGGCGGCCGCCGATCTCGGCATCCCCTACCTCACTCTCTA
>JAFKKW010000469.1 GCA_017304275.1 Hyphomicrobiales bacterium
CTCGCCGTGATGGGAGGCCTGGGCCTCTTTGCCACAGACGACAACGACCTCGTCGGCGGACCGCTGTACAGGCTCGTCAGCGAGGCCGGGAACGTGCGCGCCACACGCCTTCACGGCTTCGTCTTCAACTTCGTGCTGCTGCCGCTGGCAGCGATTCACATCGCGGCCGTCTTGATCTACACGCTGGTCAAGAAGGAGCCCTTGGTCCAGGCGATGGTCCGCGGCGAAAAGCCGGCAGCGCCCTATACGGACGCTGCCGAAGCCACGATCGTCGAACGACCATTGCTGCGCGCGTTCGCCTGTCTGCTCGCCGCCGCTGCGATCGTGCTCGGCGGCATCCTGGCGCTCGGCGGGAGCCTCGTCCTGCGATAGGACGAGGCCGCCTGCCTATTATTTCAGGTTGCCGCAAAAACGCTGGATGCGCGTGCAGGCTTCCGTCAGCGCCTCCGTCGAGGTCGCATACGAGATGCGGAATGCGGGCGAGCCTTCGAACGCTGCGCCATGCACCACCGCGACCCCCTCGTCCTCGAGTAGCGCCGTCACGAAATCCTCGTCGGTCTTGAGCGTGACGCCCTGGGGCGTCGTCTGGCCGATGGCGCCCGCACAGCTCGGATAGACATAGAACGCGCCTTCCGGCTTCGGGCACGTCAGCCCGCTCGCCTGGTTCAGCATCCCGACCACGAGGTCGCGCCGCCCGACGAACACCTTGTTGTTCTCTGCGATGAAGCCCTGCGGACCGTTCAGCGCCTCCACGCCCGCCCACTGCGTGATCGAGCTCGGGTTCGACGTCGACTGCGACTGCAGCTTGCCCATGGCCTTGATCAGCGGCTCCGGCCCCGCGGCGTACCCCAGCCGCCAGCCCGTCATGCAATAGGCCTTGGAGAGACCGTTCATGGTCAGCGTACGCTCGTAGAGACCGGGCTCTACCTGCGCCGGCGTGTAGAACTTGTGCCCGTCGTAGATCAGGTGCTCGTACATGTCGTCCGTCAGCACCCAGACATGCTTGTTCTTGGGCTGCATCAAGACGTCCGTCAGCGCCTTGAGGTCGGCATGCGAATAGGCCGCGCCCGTCGGGTTGGACGGCGAGTTGAGGATCAGCCACTTGGTGGCCGGCGTGATGGCCTGGTCGAGCACCTCGGGCTTGAGACGGAAGCCGTCCTCGATCCTAGTCGTGGCGAACACCGGCTTGCCGCCGCCGAGCAGCACGATATCCGCATACGACACCCAGCACGGCGCCGGGATGACCACCTCGTCTCCGGCATTGAGCGTCGCCAGCAGCGCGTTGTAGAGCACCTGCTTGCCGCCGGTTCCGACCGACACCTGGGACGGGGCGTAGTCGAGCTGGTTGTCGCGCTTGAACTTGGCGACGATCGCCGCCTTGAGCTCGGGGATGCCGTCCACGTCGGTGTATTTGGTCTTGCCGTCCTTGAGCGCCTTGATCGCCGCCAGCTTGATGTTCTCCGGCGTATCGAAATCAGGCTCGCCCGCCGAAAGCGAGATGATGTCCCGGCCCTGCGCCTTGAGCTGGCGCGCCTTCATGGACACGGCGATGGTGGCGGACGGTTGGATACGGTTCAGGCTGTCGGCAAAAAAGCCCATGAGCGCGATCTTTCTCGTTGCACGGAGGAGGTTCCCACGGCTCGCCTTGGAGCCTGCAGGCGGCGCGGACGCTACGCCGGGCGTTTGCGAAGTTCAATATGCGCGGCGCATTTCCAATTGAATTGTCGGCCGTGTCGCATCGAGCACGACCGCAACACTAAATTTGCCGATCCATGGAATAGCTTGGCTTCGCCACAATCCGGGCAAACCCCCGCCACAGCACAGGAATGTGATCGACTCCGGATCACGTCGAGTACGAATCGTTCGGACATCGGAAAGGAGGCCCCGTCGCATGTCGCGTAAGGAAGTATCTCCCCAGTTCCGCAAGCATTTGCCGGATCTCATGGCCGGGCTTGCTGTTTTCGCCCTCATGCTGGCCCTGACGGGCTGGCATATCGGCATTGCGGTCGCATCCGACGGCACATCCTTCGGCGCCAGCATGGATCGGAACGCCTCCGCCCTGCTCCTGGCCGGCGCATTCGCCGCCATGGCAGTGTTCAACGTCGCCTTCATCCGCCATCTGCGCAGGGCCTACGCACCGCCCAAGCCGACTCGGCGGCTCGCCGTACGAGTTGATAAAAATCTTGGCGCATAAGGGGTTTACCAAGAGAGCGTTGAATTTCACCGCGCCGGGCTCGCCCGTGAACCGTGACCGCGCTATAAGCGTTAGAAGGATTATGCTGGGCGTGCGTTGAGAGGCGCACGATGACTTGAGAGCCAGAGTTCGCCAGAGCCAGAGTTCGCCAGAGGGCTGCATCATGACGCTCCGCCGCTTCGCTCGACCCCTGACCACGACGGCCCGCACCGGCGCCGGGCTGGCCCTGCTCACGTTGCTCGGGGTCGGAATCGCCGCCACCAACACCGACGCCGTCGTCGCCGGGCGCTTCACGGCCGCCCTCGAGGCCAAGCCCCAATCGGCTGCAAGCGTCGCGGTAGCCAACACGGACAAGACCATGGTCTCGGGCAGCGAGGCCTACTGGCTCGGAAAGCGCCGTCATGAGGAGGCGGGCGCGGCAATCGAGCCGGCTGCCTGGTCGGTCCCGTTCATCGGCAACGTCGCAGTGGGCTCCCGGATTACGTTCTCGACGGATGGCGACACGCACGACTTCGAGGTGATCGCGGTCACGGAGATCCAGCCGGCGGCTGGAG
>JAFKKW010000470.1 GCA_017304275.1 Hyphomicrobiales bacterium
TCCGGTAGCACCGTCTCCGGCGCGCGCGCATCCGTGAGCCAGAGCACGAGGTCCGCGGCCTCGGCGACCGCCCGGCTGCGGCGCATGCCCTCGCGCTCGATGGCACCCTCGGTGTCCCGGAAGCCGGCCGTATCGGACACGATGACCGGAAGTCCGCCGAGATCGAGCCGCACCTCGATGACGTCGCGCGTCGTCCCCGCCCCCTCCGAGACGATGGCCACCTCGCGCCGCGCCAGCGCATTGAGCAGGCTCGACTTGCCGGCATTCGGCGGACCGGTGAGCGCGACGCGGAATCCATCGCGCAGGATCTCGCCGCGATGACCGTCGTCGAGGTGATGGCGCACCGCGCGAGCCAGCACCGAGATGATGGATGTCGCTTCCGTGAAGGTCTTGGTGCCGACATCGCCTTCATCGGCGAAATCGAGCCCCGCCTCGATGAGCCCGAGCGCCTCGATGAGGCTTGCCCGCCAGCCGTCGTAGAGATCGGAGAGCGCACCTGACGCCTGCGCCAGCGCCTGACGCCGCTGCCCGTCCGTCTCCGCATCGATGAGATCGGCGAGCCCCTCGACCTCCGCCAGGTCCAACTTGCCCGCCTCGAACGCGCGCCGCGCGAACTCGCCCGGCTCCGCCATCCTGAGACCCGGCATGACGGCCAACGCTTCGAGCACCGCCTGCACCACGGCGCGCCCGCCGTGAAGATGAAGCTCGGTGACGTCCTCGCCGGTGAAGCTCGCTGGCGCCGGGAACCACAGCACCACGCCGCGATCGAGCTTCTCCCCGCTCTCCGGGTGACGGATGAAGCGCCCGACGGCGCGCCGGGCCACAGGCCGCGGACCCGCCATGAAGTCCACCACGCGCCCGGCGCCTTCCCCGGAAACGCGTATGACGGCGACGCCCGCGCGCCCCGGCGCGCTGGCGAGCGCGAAGATGGTGGGATCAGGACGATGGGCCATGTCGCGACCGTGACTTGAACTTTGCGCCGAAAGCACCTTCATGCGCTGTGCGCGCCTATCAGGAAACGGCGCATCAGGAAAGCCCGCAACCCAAGCCCGAGGACCCCGAACCATGAGCCGCAACCGCCTCGGCGACGAGAGTAGCCCGTACCTGATCCAGCACAAGGACAACCCGGTCCACTGGTGGGCCTGGGGACCCGAGGCGCTCGCCGAGGCCAAGGCGACCGGCAAGCCGATCCTGCTCTCGGTGGGCTACTCCGCCTGCCACTGGTGCCACGTGATGGCGCACGAGAGCTTCGAGGACGAGGTGACGGCACGCGTGATGAACGATCACTTCGTGAACATCAAGGTGGACCGCGAGGAGCGCCCCGACATCGACGCCATCTACATGGGCGCCCTTCACCGCCTCGGGCAGCAGGGCGGCTGGCCGCTGACCATGTTTCTCGACGGCGACGCGCGCCCGTTCTGGGGCGGAACCTACTTCCCGAAGCACGCCATGTACGGCCGCCCGAGCTTCGTCGACGTGCTGACGCGCATCTCCGACATCTACCGAAAGGAGCCCGACAAGGTCGCCGGCAACGCCGATGCGCTCGTCGCCTCGCTGAGCGAGAGAACCAGCGGCGGCGATGGCCCCGAACTCACCGACCAGATCCTGCGCGAGGTGACGGGCCGCCTCGCCCGCGCCGTCGATCCCGTCCACGGCGGCATCTCGGGCGCGCCGAAGTTTCCGCAATGGAGCTTCTTCTGGCTGCTGTGGCGCGGCGCCATCCGCTACCGCGACGACCAGGCGAAAGCCGCCGTTGTCACCACGCTCGAGCGCATGAGCATGGGCGGCATCTACGATCACCTGGGCGGCGGTTTCGCGCGCTACTCGGTCGATGAGATCTGGCTCGTGCCGCACTTCGAGAAGATGCTCTACGACAACGCCCTCCTCATCGATCTCATGACCGAGGTCTGGCGCGAGACGCAGAGCCCGCTTCTCGAAGCGCGCGTCGCCGAGACGGTCGCCTGGCTCGCCCGCGAGATGATCGATGAAAACGGAGCCTTCACCGCCGCGCTCGATGCCGACTCCGAAGGCGAGGAAGGCAAGTTCTACGTCTGGTCGCCGGACGAGATCGACGCGGTGCTCGCGCCTGCTGATGCCGCCCTCTTCAAGGAAACATATGGCGTCACGCCGGAGGGCAACTTCGAAGGCCACACCATCCTGAACCGCCTGCACGCCAAGGTAGAGGAGCATCTGGATAACGACGTCAAGTGGGAGCCCAGCGCCGATGACGTGCAGGGATAGAAAAACCTCTGACGGTGTACTATTAAAGATGATCAGTGCTGCGCTGCAGTGTACATAAACGCCGCATATAACTGCGATTCGCGCGTAAGAGGAGATCCCGGTGCGCAAATCTGGGTGGGCGATTGCACAGCCATTTTACACTTGTCCGCCGAGATGCAGCTGCACCGGTGTCGGTATGCTTGTCAGATGCGCATCGCTCTGTACTCACGTGCATAGTTTCGTTGAGTGGCAGCCGAGCGCCATTGTAGCGCTCGCGTTTGCCCCCATCAGCAGCTCATTGGCCGTGGCAAGGGACAACGGCGACATCGAGCTGTGGAGCGTGCCTGCAGGTCCCCCGCACTGCGCTATACGTATTCCAGGAAGGAAGTCACTGGCTATCAAGGCGCTGGCATGGGCTGTACATGAGGAGGAAGATGAGAACAGCTCCGACGACGACTCTGACAGCAGCTCTGAGGCCGCCAAGGAGGCCCAGCCTGCGAAGCGGAAGCGTGTGCAGGCTGCAGCCAC
>JAFKKW010000471.1 GCA_017304275.1 Hyphomicrobiales bacterium
CCTTCCTCATGGACAAGGTCTTCAAGACTCCGACCGATCCCGGCGTCTGGCAGACGTTCGTGACCATGGCGGCACTCTACGCCGTGTTCATGCTCATCGGCTCCTTCCGCTACCGCCTGCCGCCCGCCGGCTGGAAACCGGAGGGATGGACGCCGCCGGCCAACAGCAAGGCCATGATCACCGACAATCATGTGCATCTCAAGGATGCGCACAAGACGTCGGCCTTCTGGCTTATCTGGCTCGCGCTCTGCCTTAACGTGTCGGCCGGCATCGGCATCATCGGCGCAGCCTCGCCCATGCTGCAGGAGACGTTCGGCGGCGCGCTCGTCGGACAGGATCATGTCGGCTATCTCGACATGAAGAAGGATGCGGCATTGGCCGCATCCGCCGCCGCCGTCGGTGCCGGTTTCGTCGGTCTCGTGTCGCTCTTCAACATCTTCGGACGCTTCTTCTGGGCGTCGTCGTCCGACTACCTCGGCCGTAAGACGACCTACTTCATCTTCTTCGTTCTGGGAGCCGCGCTCTACGTGCTCGCCGCACAAGCGGCGGACTGGAAGATCCTGGCGCTGTTCGTCGTCTGCTTCTGCATCATCGCCTCCATGTACGGCGGCGGCTTCTCCACCGTGCCGGCCTATCTCGCCGACATCTTCGGCACGCAGTTCGTGGGCGCCATCCACGGCCGCCTGCTGACGGCCTGGTCGACGGCGGGCATCGTCGGCCCGGTCATCGTCAACTACCTTCACGACACGCGCTATGCCGAGGGCATCGCGCCCGACAAGCTCTATGGCCAGATCTTCTTCATCCTGGCCGGGTTGCTGGTGGTCGGCTTCGTCGTCAACCTGCTGATCCGCCCGGTCGACCCGAAATGGCACATGAGCGAGGAGGAGGTCGCTGTTGAGCAGGCAAAGCTCAAGTCGGCATCCGCAACCGCGACCACGGGATCGTTTGGAATCGGCAAGGGCGGCTTGGATTTCAAGGCGGCGCTGTTCTGGTCGCTGGTTGGCGTACCTCTTGCTTGGGGGATCTGGGAAACCCTGCTGAAGGCCCTCGTGTTCTTCCAATAGAACAGCACAGCCGGCCTTCCGCATCAGTGGACGGCCGCCATGAAGACTTGGATTGGGGTGGTAGGTGGAAGCGTGGCTGCTCTGGCGGCCACGCTTCATGTCGTTAACGCACCCGCCTTGCGCCCCGCCGGCACCGAAGAGGTGAGGGCGTCGCCCCAAGCCGCACGCCTTGCACCGGCACTCCCGCAGCGCGCGCGTCTCGTGCGCCTCGAGGATCATCGCGGCCAACCCACGGAACCTCGGCATAGCGTCACCCGGAACGGGATCGCAGGTCTGCTCGCGCTACTTGGGCTCAGCACGCTCGGCGTTGCAAGCCGCAGACGATTGCGCGTTGAGACGACCTAACAACACACGCTTGAGGTCTGCACCGGTCGCACCCGCGAGATCGCCCCCTGCGCATCCGAGCGCCTGCGCGACGGCCTCGGCCGCCGCCTGCGCCGTGGGTTTGGAATCGAGGAGAACGAGATTGGCCACGGCCACCACGGCCTTGGCCTCGCCCGCCGTGGGAACCGGCAGCGACACGACGAACAGGACCGCCGCGAACCGCGCCGCAGCGGCCGTCATGACGGCGAGCCCGCGCCGATCTTGATCGGCCAAGGTCGTGATCAGAAGTCGCGCCGGGGTGCTCTGGGCGAACGCCACGCCCTTGGCGAGCGACGCCGCATCGCCCATCGCCACACGAACCGGGACGATCCGCACGCCGCCCTTGGCCGCGGCGGCAAGCGCCACCTCCGTTCCGGCCCCCTCGCGCACGAACGGCCGATGATCACCGTCCACGGCATCCCACGCGATCGCCTCGCCTTCGCCGTCGCGCGCGAGAATGCGCAGCACGTCCGCCCGTGTCGTATCGAACCCGTCCGCCAGCACGGCGACCGCCACGCCGCCAGGATCGCGCCCCGGCGCGATCCTGGGATCTTCGGCCGCGGCAGCCCCTCCGATCGCGACCAGCGCCAGCGCGAGGCAGGTCTGCCGCCAAGATATCACGCGCGCTCCCTCGGCAGCTTTACACCGCCCGCGGTAAGCAAGGCATCGGCGAGACCGGCCACATCGTCGAGCGCAAACGACGGCACCCGCCCATCCGCAATGCCATGATCCGCCGCGATGGCAAACACGAAGGGATCATCAGCAGCCAGGGGCGGACCATCGCCCTGCGCCGTCCGCCGCACTTCAATCTTCGGGATCTGCGCGCGCTTGAGCCCCTCGACGATGACGATATCAGCCGGCGCGAGATGCCGGACGACGGTTGCGAGCGCAGGCTCGCCCTCTTCACGCCACGCAATCTGCTGTCCCGCCCGCAGAACCGCCCAGCGCCGCGGCGAGATCAGCGCGACCTCCTGCGCTCCGGCGCGCAGATGCCGCGCGCTATCGGTCCCCTCCGCTTCGAACGACACGTCATGGTGACTATGCTTGATCGTCGAGACCCGGTAGCCGCGCCGCACCAGCGTAGCGACCAGCCGCTCGACCAGCGTCGTCTTGCCCGAGTTCTTCCACCCCGCGACACCGACCACGAACGGAGCGTTCCTCTCCGCCTTGTGGGGAGGGGAAGAGGAGCCCGCTAGCAGAGCCTCCGCAAGCGCCAGATCCTCCGGCGTGTTGATGTTGAAGAATGGGTCGACGGCCTCTCCGCCGAACTGGAGATCGCTGAACGGCACCGCTACCGCACCGAGCCGATCCACCATCG
>JAFKKW010000472.1:0-950 GCA_017304275.1 Hyphomicrobiales bacterium
GCGCCGGGCCCGTGTTCGACCTCGCGCTGTCGGTGGCGAGCACCGTCGTGCTGTTGCGCGCCCTCCAGGAGAGACGCCTGGTCACGACCGAGCGCGGCCAGATCGCCGTCGGTTGGCTGATCGTCGAGGACCTCGTGATGGTCCTGACCTTGGTGTTGTTGCCGGCCATCGCCCCATTGCTCGGTGGCAACACCGAGGGACAGGCAGCAAGTTCCTCGCTCAACATCGGTCCGCTTCTCACCACCGTGGCGTGGACCATAGGCAAGGTAGCGGCATTCGTCGCCGTCATGATGCTGATCGGCCGCCGCGTCATTCCCTGGATTCTGCATTACACGGCTCACACGGGCTCGCGCGAGCTGTTCCGCCTCGCCGTGCTCTCGATCGCACTCGGCGTTGCCTTCATCGCCGCCAACCTGTTCGGCGTATCGTTCGCGCTCGGCGCGTTCTTCGCCGGTCTCATCCTGAGCGAATCCCAGCTCTCCCAGCAGGCCGCCAACGAGAGCCTTCCCCTGCGCGACGCGTTCGCCGTGCTGTTCTTCGTCTCCGTCGGCATGCTGTTCGATCCGAACATCCTGCTGAGCGAGCCGCTCGCCGTTGCTGCCACGCTATTGATCATCGTCGTCGGCAAATCCCTCGCTGCGTTCGCCATCGTGCGTGCGTTCGGACACCCGCTCGGCACCGCCTTCACGATCTCGGCAAGCCTGGCTCAGATCGGCGAGTTCTCGTTCATTCTCGCGGCCCTCGGCATGAGCCTCGACCTTCTGTCTGCCGAAGGACGCGATCTGGTCCTGGCCGGCGCGCTGCTCTCGATCATCCTCAATCCGCTGTTCTTCTGGGGCCTCGATCACCTGAAGCCGTGGCTCGAGAAAAAGGATGCGCATCACCAAGCGCCGGGCGGCGAAACGGCGGCGGAAGAGGAGGAGGACGCGGAGCCCGTTAACGTCACGCAG
>JAFKKW010000472.1:992-3719 GCA_017304275.1 Hyphomicrobiales bacterium
TACGCTCGCCTCGGGACCGACGCCGCTCTACGTGATCGACGAGAGCGAGGAGGAGATAAAGCGCCTCCGCGCCCGCAACATCGAAGGCGTCTGGGGCAGCGCCGCGACCCTCCTGTATGCGGCCAACCCCGCCAAAGCGGCGAGCATGATCGTCGCCATCCCGAGCAACTTCGAGGCCGGCGAGGCGATCGAGCAGGCCCGCGCCGCCAATCCGACGATGCCGATCGTCGGCCGCGCGCAGAACGAGCCCGAGGCGGCGTACCTGACGAAGTACGGCGCCACCGACGTCGTCATCACGTCCGACACCCTGGCCGACGCCATGCTCGTCACCTACAAGGCCGCAAGCGGCCTCTGACATCGCGCTCATCACGGAAAATTTCCAGCCTCCCTGGCCGAGGCAGATGCATGAGCAATGCTGTTTTATACATGTTATTCAATTGGTAACGTCAGATAGATAAAATTGAAAATTATATAGTGCTTTTGCGCCCTCCGGTGTGCGCCAACCGATGGATTTTCCGTGCTTACTCAACTGAAGCTGAAGCATAAGGTCGGCGCGTTGATCGCCGTCCTCGCGCTCATTCCGGTCGTCGGTGCCGGCCTTTCATACCTGAGCCTCACGCGGCAAGGCGCGGCCCAGGAGCTCGCCATGCGCGCCAAATCCGGAGAGACCTACCGCGAACGGATCAACGGCCTCGTCTACGCCATCGTCATGGACTCCCGCGGCATTTACATGTCGAGCGACTGGCCGTCCGCCGAAGGCTACGGCAAGGGCATCGAAAAGGGCGCGGAAGAGCTGCGCACCGTCACCAGGCTCTGGGAAGCGACCGTCGAACCCGAGCATGTCCCGGAGTTCGTCGACGCCGAAAAAACCATCGCCGAGTTCATCCGCTTCCGCACCGAGCTGGTGCGCCTTGCGCGCGAGGACTCGCTCGTCGCCGCCCGCGCCTTTGGCGACAACGACGCCAACCGCTCCAACCGCAAGGCTCTGAACGACAAGCTGCGTACAATATCGAGCCACTATGAAACCTACGTCGAGACGACAAGCGCCGCTGCGGACGACGCGCGTGCGGCTGCGCTGCGCACGGCCGCGCTAACCGGCATCGTCTCCATCCTCGCCATGATCGGCGGCATCTGGCTCGTGATCACCAACCTCGCCCGACCCATCGAGCGCATGAAGCTGTCCATCATCGATCTTGCGGAAGGCCGCACGGATCGCGAGATCTACGGAACCGGCCGCGCCGACGAGATCGGCGAGATCGCGGCAGCCGTGCACGTCTTCAAGCAGAACATCCTCGATGCGGACCGCCTGCGTACGGAGCAGGCCGAGAGCGAGAAACGCGCAGCCGCCCGGCGCAAGCAGGAGATGCTCCGCCTCGCGGATCAATTCCAGGAGAGCGTGGGCCGCGTCGTCGACACGGTATCCGCCGCGTCGGCTCAGCTCGAGGTAGCCGCCGCGCAACTGACCATGAATGCCGCCTCGACGCAGGATCTCTCTGGCACGGTAGCCAGCGCTTCCGAGCAGACCTCCGTCAACGTCCAGGGCGTGGCCGCCGCATCCGAGCAGCTCTCCTCGACCGTGCGCGAGATCGGCCGCCAGGTCCACGAAAGCAGCGCCATCGCCGAGGATGCCGTGAGCCAGGCCGCAAGGACCAACGAGAACGTCATCGAGCTGTCGCAGGCGGCCGGGCGCATCGGCGCCGTCGTCGAGCTGATCAACCAGAGCGCGGGGCAGACCAATCTTCTCGCGCTCAACGCCACCATCGAGGCGGCACGCGCCGGCGAGGCCGGCAAGGGCTTCGCCGTCGTGGCGCAGGAGGTGAAGGCGCTTGCGGCCCAGACCGCCAAGGCGACCAACGAGATCGGCAGCCAGATCCAGAGCATGCAGGCTTCGACGCGTCAGTCCGTGGATGCCATCAACAGCATCGCCACGACGATCAATCGCATCTCGGGCGTGAGCAGCGCCATTGCCGCCGCCGTCGAGGAGCAGGGCGCGACGACGCAGGAGATCAGCCGCAACGTCGTTGAAGCGGCCAAGGGAACGAGCGACGTCGCCTCGAGCATTACCGCTGTGAGCCAGGGTGCATCCGAGACCGGCTCGGCCTCGGCGGAAGTGCTCGCGTCCGCCAAGTCGCTGTCGGGCGACAGCCGCACGCTGAAGGCCGAGGTCGAACGCTTCTTGGCCATGGTCCGCGCGGCCTGACCCGCAGCTTCGCAGCTTCGATCAATCCGAAACAACCGCGCATTGGGTCGATGAATCCGATGGCGGGTCCTCGACAAAAAAAACGTGTCTGGACCCCGGCCTGCGCCGGGGTGACGTTGTGTGGTGGGCGCTTTCGCTATCGACAATTCCGTCACCCCGCTGAAGAGCGGGGTCCAGACACGCATCGATGGAACGCAACATCCACCATTGCGCGGCAACTGCGTCAGGGGTGTATGGCGGAGTCGAGTTCGGCCTTCCGTCCGCCGCAAAACCGTGCGAGTCTCCGCGCCTCGTGACGTCTTGACGGATCCTTGTCGCGAGCTCGACGCGTTTACCGAAAATTAACTCCCGCCGTTTACACTTCGTTAACTGTGGGACCGGTTGTCAGCGTATCGGGTTCGTTGCATGGATCCTGGGCATCTCTGGTTTTTCTCTGTGAGTAGCGTCGAATGGGTGTGCGTCGTGGGGGGAGTACGGCTGCGGGAGGTCGCGGCCGCATGGCCGGAGATCGGTCTCTGGCCGTAAAT
>JAFKKW010000473.1 GCA_017304275.1 Hyphomicrobiales bacterium
GCTGGATCGGCCACGTGTTGCAGAACGGCCCTCGCAGCGACCAAGAGCGCCGCGCCGCATCGCTCTCGACAATGAAGGCACCCTTCTTGGTGCCGACCAGGATGAGAACCTTGGTCATGACATCCCTCCAGAAATACGCGTCGCGACCGCGGGCTCGCGTTCGACGCGCGCCATTAGATTGGCAAGCCCCTGCTCGAACGCGCCGCCGCACATGCGATCCATATCGACGAACAGACCCAGGACCTTCGCAATCAGCGGCACCGCCCCCTCGATCGCCCACGTCACGGTCGTGCGGCCCGCACGCGGTTCAATCGTGAACGTCACATGGTTGTCGCCGCGCATCGGCCGGATCATGACGAGCTGCATGTCGACCCGCGACGATGGCTGAGAGCTGAGGATCGTCACCGATCCTTCCCCCACCTCCGAATTGCCGTTCCAATCCATGCGCTGACCCGGCCCGAACGCCGGACCGCTATAGGTTCTCGTCATCCGCGGATCTTTCTCGAAGGGCGACCACGTCGAGAACAGGCGGAGATCGTTGATCAAGGGAAAGATGGCGGCCGGCGGCGCATTGATCTCGCAGGACCGCACGACCCGCATCCTATCCGGGCGGCGCCAGGCCAGACCGAGAACGACGGCGGCAAGTCCCGCAAGTCCAAGTGCCGAATAGAGAGCTGCCTCGATCATGGCGATCCTCCGCTGATCCTCTGTCATACACACCGAGGACGGCAGAGAAGCGGCCAATCCGACATCCTGCCCGCAAATAGCGGAGCTAAGGCACCTTGCTCCGCCAGGTCTTGCCGCGCCCCGCATCCTGAGCCAGCCGATCGAGATGCAGGCGGATGTGTGCCGCTTCCTGCGCCGTATGCGCGAGCGCGATGGCCCGGTCGTAAGCCTCGCGCGCATCCGCCACTCGTCCGAGTTGTGCCAGCAGCGCGCCCTTGAGCCCAAAGAAATGGAAGTATCCCGAGAGCTTCGGCGCCAACGGCTCGATGGTCGCGAGCGCGGCTTCCGGCCCCTGCACCTTGCTGATGGCCACCGCACGGTTGAGCGTGACCACCGGCGACGGCTGCGCCTGCTCGAGCCCCGCGTACAGGAAGTCGATCTGCACCCAGTCGGTTTCCTCGTAGCTCGGCGCCGTGCAATGCAGCGCCGCGATGGCGGCCTGCAGTTGATAGGCCCCCGGCCGGCGATGGCGCATGGCCTTCTCGATCAGCGCTTCGCCCTCGGCGATCATCGCCCGGTTCCACAGCCCGCGATCTTGATCCTCGAGCAGAACGATGGCGCCGTCGGCGTCGAGGCGCGCCTCGGACCGCGCGTGCTGAAGCAGCAGCAGCGCCGTGAACCCCAGGATCTCGGGCTCGGCCGGAAACAATCGCAGCAGCAGGCGCGCCAGACGTATGGCTTCCTCGCAAAGCGGCTTGCGCACCTGCACCTCGCCGCCGCTCGCCGAGTAGCCTTCGTTGAACAGGAGGTAGATCATCGCCGCGACCGTGCCGAGCCGCTCGCTGCGCTCGACCGGCCCCGGCGTCTCGAACGCGATCCCCGCCTCGGCAATGCGCCGCTTGGCCCGCGTGATCCGCTGCTCCATCGCCGCTTCGCTGACCAGGAACGCGTTGGCGATCTCGCCCACCGTCAGCCCCGACACCACGCGCAGCGCCAGCGCGATCTGCTGCGTCGAGGGAAGATCCGGATGGCAACACGTGAACAGGAGCCGCAGGATGTCGTCGCGGTAGTGCGCATCGTCCAGGCGGTCGACGAGCGCGCTTTCCGCGTCGTCGAGATCGGAGAACGCCGCATCGTCTTCGGGCAGCGCTTCCGATTTCTTCTCGCGCCGGATCGCATCGATCGCCACGTTGCGGCCGACCATGATGAGCCACGCCGTCGGATCGCGCGGCGGGCCGTTCTGCGGCCACGCCTTGAGCGCCTTGAGGGAGGCTTCCTGAAACGCCTCCTCGGCCCGGTCGAGATCGCGGAAGTATCGCAGGAGCGCCGCCATGGCCTGAGGCCGGGCTCCGGAAATCGCAGCGTCCAGCCAGGCGAGATCGGTCACTGCGCCTCTCTCCAATCGACGAAGAAGCCGACCGGCCGCACCTCGTGCGCCCCGCCGGGGTTGGCCTCCGAAAGCGCGCGGGCGAACTCCAGCGCATCCTCCAAGCTGTCGGCATCGATGAGATAGAAGCCGAGGAGTTGCTCCTTGGTCTCGGCAAACGGCCCATCGAGCACCATGACCGGCTCGCCGTCCTTGCGAACGGTTGTAGCTGCCGTCGTCGGCATCAGCCGGGCCACGGGGCCGAGTTTGCCGGCCTTGGCCCGCGCCTCCTGCACCGTCTTGAGCTTGGCCATCACCGCATCGTCTTGCTCCTTGCTCCAGGAGCAGACGGCATTTTCAGCGTGATAACAAAAGATTGCGTACTTCACGGAGCGCTCCCTGCTGTCTTTCCTCAAGGACGAGCGAGACTAGTCGATCCCGACCGCCGCCGCCAAAAACGAAGAAAATTCGAAAAAAGTCGCCCCCGTTCCTCCGGGAACAGCGGGCGAGGCGGCTTGGCGGCAAAGTCTCTTCATCAGACACACCTGGCGATGGAGAGAGCCAAATGACCAAGATCCGCACCATTCTCGCAGCAGCCGTAGCCTTCGGCGCCCTGACCGCCACCACCCAGGCCGGCGCCGTCAGCCTCGCCGTCAAGATGGCCTGCGCCTCCGATTACTACGCCCACTGCAGC
>JAFKKW010000474.1 GCA_017304275.1 Hyphomicrobiales bacterium
GGGAGCAGGTCCGGATTTTCAGAATGAGGCCGCCGGGAGCGGCCGGGTCGTTGCACACAGTGGTCGGGGCAGCGGGATTCGAACTCGCGACTTCTTGCTCCCAAAGCAAGCGCTCTACCAGGCTGAGCTATGCCCCGAAACCGAGACCGGCGACCGCAGGATCACGGCGATCCGCCAATTGGCGCAACATGTGCCGCTTCGCGTCCCTACGGTCAAGCGCCCTGGCCGCGTCACGTCGCCGGTCGTCAGCGCCCTTCTCGCTCACCGTGCGGCTGCGGCGCCAAACAGTGGGTGGCGCACCTTGTCGCCAGGCTTCAGGCCCAGACGCTCGGCATTGCCGCCCGCGATCTCCAGCACGGCGGAGACCGGACCATTGGAGCTTATGATGTGCTCCGAGAGCGGCTCCGTCCGAGCCTCGATACGATGGACGGTACCGTCGGCGCGGATGAAGACCATGTCGAGCGGGATGTAAGTGTTGCGCATCCACATCGACAGCTCACGCGGCTCCTTGTGCGGGAACAGCATGCCTTTGGTGTCGGACAGGCTGGTGCGATACATGAGGCCGAGAGCCTGCTTCTCGGGCGTCGACGCGACCTCGACATCGAGCACGTGCACCCCGCTTCCGGTGACGAGCTCCAAGCGCTCCTCGTGCACGCTGCCTTGAGTGGCGGGGCGCGTTTCGCCCTTGGCATCGCCGACCTGCAGACCCGCTATCGCGTAGGCGGCGCCCAGGCTCGCCGCTACGGAATGCAGAAGGGCCGCCCCAACGGCAGCCCTTCGAGAATAGCGTTGATTTCTCATCCCTGGGGTCCTCATTGCCGGCCCCCGACATCACCATGGACGCCGGGAGCGATCAATGGGCGCCTTGGTCAGTGGGACGAGGTGAGCCCCGTAGACGATCCGTCGGGCTTCAGCTCCGCGGCCATGCAGCCTTTGGAGCCCATACCCCAGCGCACGTGGACGGTCTGTCCCGGGCGCAGCTCGGTAAAGCCGAAGCGGCGCAGCGTCTCCATGTGGACGAAGATGTCCGGCGTGCCCTCGCCTTTGGTGAGGAAGCCGAAACCGCGCACACGGTTGAACCATTTTACAACCACACGTTCCCAATCGCTCTCAGGCTGCACGTGCACGTGGGTGCGCTGTGGCAGCAGAGACGGATGGATCGCGGTCGACTCGTCCATCGAGAGAATGCGGAAGGCCTGCATGCCTTTCGGGCGCTTCAGCACCTGGCAGTGGATGCGGGCCCCTTCGTAGGCGGTCTGATAGCCGCCAGCCCGCAAACACGTCACGTGCAGCAGCACGTCGGTCAACCCGTTGTCAGGGACGATGAAGCCGTAGCCTTTGGCGACGTCAAACCACTTAATGATTCCAGCGATCTCGAATACTTCAAGACCACCCTCTTCCAGGCGCTCAAGATCGCCTTCAGCCAATACTCCGCCGCCCGGATACTCCGGAGGTAGCTTGGAATCCCCCATAATTTTACCCCGCCTTACTTGGCCTACGTTGAACTTATGCGTCACTTCGACAGCAGCTCAGTCTCTGCCCTCTACATCGACTGAACCCATGTTTCCCGGTGACACGCGAAGAATACCATCTGCGAGGTACGAGGCTAGTCCCCCGCCCGATCGCAGGACTTCCTGCTCCCTTCCGCCCAAGGCATGTCCACATGAGTGATAGACTTTAAGTTACTGTTCGTGTTTACCATTTTTTAGTATTCCCAGGTTTGAGAATTTTTCTTCGCTGCGTCATATGCGGACCAAACGATACCCCGTTCGACGGGGATATCCCGCTGGATCGGAGCCCTTTCGGGCCCCGGTGATTCGCTCCCGCGGGAGGCCGTCCACATGGGCATTCGGCGTGCGTCGGTAGGCGGATTGATGGCCGCGAAGGAACCCGATTGCTGGCTGGGGATAACGTGCCGGCGGCTAGGGTGCTCTCTGAATCCGAAGGATCGCACCGGGTTGGTACCTTCATACGATGGTCCGGGTCCGGGACCTCGAAACGAGCCTGGCCTTCTACACGGGCCTGCTCGGCCTCGTCGAAATGCGGCGGGTGGAGAACCGCATGGGGCGGTTCACGCTGGTCTTTCTGGCGGCCCCGCTGGACCAAGCCCGTGCCGCCGCCGACTGGGCGCCGCTGCTGGAGCTTACCTACAATTGGGACCCGGAGGACTACGGGTCGGCGCGCAACTTCGGCCATCTCGCCTTCGAGGTCGACGACATCTATGCGATCTGCGCAAAGCTGGCGGCCGGCGGGGTGACGATCCTGCGCCCGCCGCGGGACGGTCGCATGGCCTTCATCCGCTCCCCGGACCAGATCTCGATCGAGCTCCTGCAGAAGGGCTCCGCCTTGCCGAAGACCGAGCCCTGGGCCTCCATGGCCAACAGCGGCACTTGGTGATCGTTGCTCCCTGCGCGCCCTCAAAAGCATAGCCGTGGGCTGGACATGCTGCTCCGCAAGAAATCTTTCCTCCTGAGCCGTCAGGAGAACAATTTTTCTACCTGACGGCAGTGGCGGAATGTGATCCTATTCTTATTTGCTTCCGGGCCTTTATTTAGGAACGTCATTTCATTAGGTTCCCGGCATCGGAGGATTTCCATGACCGAGGCCAACGTTCGGATGCGTGCCGGCCGCACAGCCGGGGCGCCGCCAGCCCATTCCGACCCGAATTCCGAGGGTGCAGCGCTCGCCGCCACGCTCGATGAGACCATGGGCGCGCTCGACAGTCTCGAAGCGCGGCTGGTGGCCGTTGCCGATGCCATTCCCGGGCGCATCACATTCTCGACCAGCCTCGGACTCGAGGATCAGGCGGTGCTGCACGCCATCGCCCGGACGGGACGCGCGTTCGACGTCTTCACCCTCGACACGGGCCGGCACTTCCCCGAGACGCTGGAGACGCTGGAGGCGAGCGAATTGCGCTATGCGCCGCTCAAGATCCGCGTGGTGTTTCCGGACGCGCAGGATGTGGAGCTGCTCGTCGCGCGCGACGGCATCATGGGCTTCCGGCAGTCGATCGAGGCGCGCAAGGCGTGCTGCGACGTGCGCAAGGTTCGGCCGCTCAATAAAGCGCTGGCAGGCGCCGCGGGCTGGATCACGGGCCTTCGCCGCGATCAATCGGCCGTGCGCGCGCACGTTCCGTTCGCATCGTGGGACGAAGAGCATCAGCTCGTGAAGCTCAACCCGATCGCCGACTGGAGCCTTGAGCAACTCGAAGCTTACATCGCCGACAACAGCATTCCCGTTAATCCCCTTCACGCGCGCGGCTTCCCGTCGATCGGCTGCCAGCCGTGCACGCGCGCGATCCGCCCCGGCGAGGACATCCGCGCCGGACGCTGGTGGTGGGAGAACGAGGACGGAAAAGAATGCGGGCTGCACAACCGCCCGAAGCCGAAAGAGGCCCACACATGACGCAGCCGATCTCGCACCTGGACCTCCTCGAGGCCGAGAGCATCCACATCTTCCGCGAAGCGGCGGCGCAGTTCCGCAAGCCCGTGCTGCTGTACTCGATCGGCAAGGACTCGACGGTGCTCCTGCATCTGGCGCGCAAGGCGTTCTGGCCGGCTAAGCTGCCGTTCCCGGTGCTACACATCGATACCGGGTGGAAGTTCCGCGACATGATCGCGTTTCGCGACAAGACCGCGCGCGACTTCGATCTCGACCTCATCGTGCACACCAACGAAGAGGGAGCCGCGAAGGGCATCAACCCGATCGATTATTCGCCCTCCGTCTACACGGACGTCATGAAGACGGTGCCGCTCAAGCAGGCACTCGACAAATATGCGTTCGATGCCGCGTTCGGCGGCGCGCGCCGCGACGAGGAGGCGAGCCGCGCCAAGGAGCGCGTGTTCTCGTTCCGCGCCGAGGGTCATCGCTGGGATCCGCGCCGCCAGCGCCCCGAGATGTGGCGGCTCCTGAACGGACGCCTCGGCGCCGGCGAGACGGTGCGCGTGTTTCCGCTCTCCAACTGGACCGAGCGCGACGTGTGGCGCTACATCCTGCGCGAAAAGCTCGACGTGGTGCCGCTCTATTTCGCCGCCGAGCGCCCGACCATCCTGCGCAACGGCCAGCTCATCATGCGCGACGACGACCGCCTGCCGGTGAGGCCGGGTGAGGAGATCGTCAACCGGCGCGTCCGCTTCCGCACGCTCGGCTGCTATCCGCTGACGGCTGCCGCCCTCTCCGACGCGGCCGACATCGAGAGCGTGGTCGCCGAGACGCTCGGCGCACGCACGTCCGAGCGACAAGGGCGCCTGATCGATCACGATCAGGCCGGCGCCATGGAAAAGAAGAAGCAGGAAGGGTACTTCTAAGATGTCAGCGCAGCCCAACACCCTTCAGAAATCGAAAGACAAGGCGTCGAAGGTGCCGCTCAAAGTGGTCTCGGACCAGACGGCATCGGCCTCGTCCTCGCACGCCGATCTCGAGAAGATCGCGCCGGAGCTTTCCGGCATGCTGCGCGTCTTGACCTGCGGCTCGGTCGACGACGGCAAGTCGACGCTGATCGGGCGCCTGCTCTGGGATGCGACCGACCTTTACGATGACCAGCGCGAGACGCTCAAGCGCGGCAAGACGGTCGA
>JAFKKW010000475.1 GCA_017304275.1 Hyphomicrobiales bacterium
GGCGCGTCTACTGGCATCCGCCGGGAGACACCTCGCGCAGCACGCTGGTCGCGACCAAGCATGATCCACGGCCCGTCTTCAAGCTCAAGGTCGGCGACTACGTCGTCAATGCCGCGCTCGGACGCGCGCACATCACGCGGCGGATCTCGGTCACGAGCGGTCACGCGGAGCCGCCGACGGAAGAGTTCGTGCTCAACGCGGGCGGCCTGCGCGTCAAGGCGCTCGTGGCGGGTGCGGAGGCGGCGAGCAACACCGTGAGCTACGCCATCTATTCCGACCGCGACCAGACGGACAACCGCAAGCTCATTCTCACGGCGGCGCGTCCCAACCTGATCATCCGCCTCAACGCCGGCATCTATCACATCGTCTCGACCTATGGCGACTGCAACGCGGTGGTGGAAAGCGATGTTACGGTCGAGGCCGGCAAGCTCACCGAGGCGACGGTCACGCATTCGGCGGCCAAGGCGACGTTCAAGCTGGTGCAGCGCGCGGGTGGCGAGGCGCTCCCGGATACGCAATGGACGATCCAGACCCCGCAGGGCGACGAGATCAAGGAAAGCGTGGGCGCGCTGCCGACGCACATCCTGGCGCCCGGCAGCTACACCGTGGTCGCCAAGTCGCAGGGCCGGCAGTTCCAGCGCGACATCACGCTCGCCAACGGCGAGACGGCGCAGGTCGAGCTGGTGATGAACTAGATCCTGCGCACATCGACGCGTCGTCCGAAACGGCTAGCCGGCATCCCGTTTCCGGGGCTGGCTTCGCCAACCCGCCTTGATCGATGTCGCGATCTGATCGACAAAAAGCCGTGTCTTCATCGGGATCAGGCGTCCCGGCGGCAGAATAGCGTATACACCGCCTTCCGCTCTGCCGCCCCATCCCGGCAGCACCTCGACAAGCTTTCCCGTGCGAAGCGCGGGACCGGCGAGCCAGTCGGGCGTGAACGTAATTCCCGCGCCGGCGATCGCCGCCATCAGCACGACCTCCGAATTGTCGGCGGTCAGCGGTCCCGTGGGGCGAACGGTTCTGCGCTTCCCATCTTTCATCATACGCCAATCCGGCCAATCGGCGTGCGCCGAGAAGCCCAAGCAGGCATGATTGGCGAGATCCGCCGGCTTGCGGGGCTTGCCGTGTCGGGAGATATCCGGGGGAAGCAACCAGGAGGTTGCGATATGAGGCAATCTTGCGCGACGTGAATGTGCTGTCGCGCGGAATGCCAACCCTGATGGCGACATCGACCGCCTCGGACATGACATCGACGATGCGATCCGAAAACCGCGCGTCAATGCGGATCTTCGGGTGACGCGCCAGAAACGCCGGCAGAAGCGGCGCGACCCACTGGCGCCCGAACGTAACCGGCAGCGACACCCTGAGCAGACCCTGCGGGCTTGCGGCAACGTCGCTCACCTCGCGACTGGCGTTCGCGAGATCATCCAGAATGCTGCGGACGCGACGCTGATAGAGCATGCCCACCTCGGTCGGCACGACGCGCCGCGTGGTGCGCGACAGCAGCCTTACGCCAAGCTGCTGCTCGAGCTGGCTCACGCGGCGCGAGACGATCGACGCGTCCCGGCCGAGCTTCCTGGCGGCTGCCGTAAAGCTCCCGGCCTCCGCGACGGCGACAAAGGCGGCCAACTGTTCGAGCCCGCCGTGCTCCAGTAATTCCTGCATATCTTGCATGAATGAAATGCACCAGAACCCGATTATCCGCGACGTGTTTTCCTTTACCTCAGAGGCATCGCAACGTCGAGGAGCAACCGACATGAAAACATTTCTCAGCATCGGGTCCGGCCCAGGGATGGGTCTCGCGACCGCCGAGCGCTTCGCCAGAGAAGGCTTCCGGGTCATCCTGTCGGCCAGAAGCACCACCACGATCCAGAGCCTCGCCGACCCGATCAAGGCAAAGGGCTACACGGTCGAGATCCGCACGGTCGACGCGAGCGATCCGGCCAGCGTGGCCGCACTCGTCTCGCAGGTCGAGACGGAGAGCGGCGGCATCGATGTGCTCCACTACAACGCGGCGTCCATGCGCAAGGCGACGCTTGCCGAGCAGCCGGCGGAGACGTTCAATACGGACCTGGCCGTCAACATCGGCGGCGCCCAGGCAGCCGCCAAGGCCGCCGCGCCGGCAATGCTCGCGCGGGACTCGGGGTCGATCCTGCTGACAGGTGGCGGGTTCGCGCTGCAGCCCAGTCCCGACTACCTCTCGCTCAGCATCGGCAAGGCGGGCATCCGCGCGCTCGCACACGGCCTGTTCGAGACCTTCAAGGCGAAGGGCGTTCACGTGGCAACCGTCACCGTGGCGGCGTTCGTCGACCCCGGCTCAAAGGATGCGGAGGCCGTCGCCGACATGTTCTGGCAGCTTCACAGCCAGCCGAGAGACTCGTGGACGGCGGAAGCAACCTACAGCCCGTAGGAAACCGTGGGAGAGCGTTGCGTCGGCGCTGCACTGAACCGTGCGACGGCGCGCCTGCGATCAGAAATCGTTCAGCACCCAGTCGGTGGGGCAGCCGTGTTTCTGCATGAGCGTCTCGGTCTTGCCGAGGCGCTCGTCCTTCAAGTCGTAGAACAGGGCGCGGGCGAGCTGCCAGTGCTCACAGGCGGTGGTGAGGTCGCCCGCGGCGCGGGCCAGCTCTGCCAGCTCCAGGCGTGCCTCGGCCTGGGAGGCGTTGTTGCCGCTTTTCACGGCGGCGCGCACGCTTGCGCGCAAATGCTCGGCGGCTGCGTCGGAACGGCCCTCCGCGATCTCGGCGTGCGCAACCGAAAGGTAGAGGCTCGCGAGCGCGGCCTGATCGTTGCTCGCCTCGGCGCTTCGAATGCGCAAGGCCCAGTCGACCGGCTGCGGCTCCGGGACCGCGGGAGCCGCCGGCCCGCTTCTCGCGGCTGCCGCAGCGGGAACGGCGTGCAGCGTCTCGCGCGTCGTTGCCGGGGCGGCCGGCGGGCTCGCGCGATAGAGGCGGAGGATCACGACCAGGAGCACGACGACCGGCACCAGCAAGACGACGAGGGCCGGCAGGCCGCTGATCTCGATCACGGCGGCGGCCAGCAGGCTCGTTGTGACGATCGCGATCACGTTGCGGCCTCCCCTGCTCTCCCTCGTGTGGACAGCTCAGCGCAGCGGACCCGCCGACAGTAAGCCGCCTCGCGTCCACAGGTTGTTGACGCCGCGCTCGAGCGCCAAAGGCGCGCTCAGGCCGACGTTGCGCTCGAACACGTCACCGTAATTGCCGACCTGCCGGACGATCCGATAGCTCCACTCGCGCGAAAGCCCCATGCCCTGTCCGAGGTCCGCCTCGAGACCCAGGAAACGCCGGATCTCGACGTTGGTGGAGGCGCGCAGCGCGTCGGCGTTCTCACGCGTGATGCCAAGCTCCTCGGCGGCGATCAAGGCGGCGACCGTCCAGCGCACGATGGAGAGCCACTGCTCGTCGCCCTGGCGGACGACCGGGCCCAGCATCTCCTTGCTGATCAGCTCCGGCATGATCACGTGATCGCCCGGCTTCTCGAGCCGGCTGCGCTCGGCGGCCAGCAGGGTGACGTCGCCGGTCAGCACGGTGCAGGCGCCGCTGGCATACGCTTTCGCGGCGTCGTTCCAATGCTCGGAGGCGACAAGCTGGAAGCGCATCTTGCGGGTCTGGAAAAAGGTCTCGGCCGCCTGCGCGGCATTGGTTCCCGACATCACGCAGACGGAGGCGCCGGAAAGCTCGAGGATGCTCGCGACGGCGGTGCCGCGCTTGATCAGGAACCCCTGGCCGTCGTGGAACAGCGTATCGACGAAGCGCACGCCCAGCTCCGTATCGCGCGACAGGCTTC
>JAFKKW010000476.1 GCA_017304275.1 Hyphomicrobiales bacterium
CCCTCGCCGGCAAGCCAGGCCCAGTCGAACTTCTCGCCGGGGTCGATCTTGCGTCCCGGCGCCACGTCCGAGTGGGCAAGCACGCGCTCGGGCGGGATGCCATGCCGCCGCACGATGTCGCGTGCGAGGGCTGCCACGCTCCGCATCTGCGCGCGCGGAAAATCCGGATAGCCGAGCATGTGGCCCGGATTCTGGATCTCGATCCCGATCGACGCCGAGTTGATGTCGGTTTCTCCGGCCCAGTAGGAGACGCCCGCGTGCCAGGCGCGCTTGTCCTCGGCGACCATCTGGGTGACGCGCCCGGCCTCGTCGATCACGTAATGGCACGAGACCTTGCAGTCGGGCCGTGACAGCACGTCGATGGCGCGTTCGACGCTTGGCAGTCCCGTATAGTGCAGGATCAGGATCGAAGGCGTGACGCCGGCCTTGCGCGGCTCGATGTTGGGCGACGGATGCAGGTCCGCCACCAGGAAGCTGTCCGGTTGCGTGATGAGATCCGGGCTCACGCGCTCTCTCCCTGCACGCGACGTCCGCTCATGATCGCCTCGTAGGCCGCGTTGATCGCCGCCAGCTTCACGGTTGCGGCCTTGACCAGCGCCGCTTGCGCGCCGCGCGCCATAAGGCGATCGGGATGGAACCGCTGCACAAGCTCGATATAGCGGGAGCGGATCTCGTGATGCGAGGCCGACGGTGCGACGCCCAGCACGTCGTAAGGATCTTCGGGATCGCGCACGAACGGCGCTCGGATGCGCTTGAACTCTTCGCACGAGATGTCGAACGCATGGCCCACGGTCCTGAGGAACGCCTCCTCCGCGGGGTGCAGGATGCCGTCGGCGCACGCGATCATGAGCAGGCATTCGAGCACGTTGACCTTGAGATCCGGCTCGTCCTTGAGCATGCGCGCGATGCTCTCGGCGTAAGCCTCGAAGCCCGCCGTATCCTGGCTCGCAAGATCATAGAGGCGGCGGATGCGCGGCAGCTCGTCCGGCGTCGGTTCGAAGAAACGCTCGAACGTCTGGCATTCGACCACCACCGCCACGCCGTCGGCTTTCGCCATCTTGGCCGAGAGTGCGATGACGGCAGCCGAGAACGCAGCCGTCTGGTGCGCGGGTCTGGGCCGGATGACGTCTCCGAGCGCCGGCCACCAGCGGCCGACGAAATCCGCAAGCCGTGCGCGCAGACCTTTTTCGCTGGCGGGCTTGATGAAACTGGCAAGGCAATCGAGGGGCATGAAAAATCAATACCCGTTTATGCGCGGCGGATGAAGCACATGGACTAAATTTCATGATCCCGATTGACGCAGCGGAGGCGCGCCGATAGCCACGCGTGAGCAGGGAGCGACGGCCGATGAGCGACATACGGGAGGGCTGGCAGTTCTGGATCGACCGGGGCGGAACCTTCACGGATATCGTCGCCGTATCCCCGCAAGGACACCTCGCCGCGCTGAAGCTGCTCTCCGTGGCGCCGGGTGTCTACAACGATGCCGCCATCGCCGGTATCCGCCGTTTTCTGGACCTCGCGCCCGACGCGCCGGTTCCGTCCGACCGCATCCGCTCGGTCAAGATCGGCACCACGGTTGCGACCAACGCGCTTCTCGAGCGCAAAGGTGATCCGGTGGTCCTGGTCATCACGAGCGGCCTCGAGGATCAACTCGAGATCGGCACCCAGGCCCGGCCCGACATCTTCGCGCGCCGCGTCGTGAAGCCGGACATGCTCTATGAGCGCGTGATCGGTGCATCCGAGCGGGTGCGCGCCGATGGCACGGTCGAGACGCCGTTGGACGCTGCGCGTCTCGCCTCGGATCTCGCGGCCGCGCGGCGGGAAGGCTTCACCGGCATCGCCATCGTCTTCATGCATGCCTACGCCTTTCCGGAGCACGAGCGTCGGGCCGCAGCGCTCGCCCGCGAGGCAGGCTTCACGCAGATCTCCGTGAGCCACGAGGTCGCGCCGCTCATCAAGATCGTGCCGCGCGGCGATACGACGGTCGCGGACGCCTACCTCTCGCCCGTGCTGCGGCGCTATACGGACGGCATCAGGGACGCCTTCGCCGGCGACCTCGGCACGCGGCTGGCGTTCATGGCTTCCTCCGGCGGATTGCGCGCCCGCACGCACTTTCACGGGCGCGACGCTATCCTGTCGGGTCCCGCCGGCGGCGTCGTCGGCATGGCCGAGACGGCACGGCGCGCGGGCTTCGATCGCGTCATCGGCTTCGACATGGGCGGCACCTCGACCGACGTCTCGCACGTTGCGGGCGATTACGAGCGCACCTTCGAGACCGAGGTCGCGGGCGTGCGCCTGCGCGTGCCCATGCTGCGCATCCACACCGTGGCTGCAGGCGGGGGCTCGATCCTCTCCTTCGACGGCGCGCGTCTCAAGGTCGGTCCCGAGAGCGCGGGCTCGGATCCGGGACCGATGTGCTACCGCCGCGGCGGCCCGCTGACCGTCACCGACGCCAACGTCGTACTCGGCAAGCTCGACCCCGCTTTTATGCCGAAGGTCTTCGGCTCAATGGGCGACCGGCCGCTCGATCCCGATGCGCCGCGCACCGCTTTCGCGGAGCTGGCCCGCCGCATCGGCGACGGACGAACCGCCGAGGAGGTTGCCGACGGCGCCATCCGTATCGCGGTCGAGAACATGGCCAAGGCCGTGAAGAAGATCTCCGTCGAGCGCGGTTATGACGTCTCGCG
>JAFKKW010000477.1 GCA_017304275.1 Hyphomicrobiales bacterium
GACCTTCGTGACGGGTTTGCTCAAAGGGCATGCCTTCGAGGGGCATTACAGTGTCGAAACCCGGTCAGGGTCCCTGCTCGTGCGCGGGTAGCCGCGTGGTGAAGAGGTTGACGGCCCCGGCTGCGGACCGTGGCTCGGCATGATGCCGGCTTTCCATTGAAGGCGAGAGGCGTGTTCCGCCAGGAACTGCGGCGACGACGGGCCTGATGCAGCGTGCGCTCAGGGCGGGCGAGGCAGCGAACGTGTCGTGCGATCGCGCTCGCCCATCGCGAGGTCGCGCATGCATGCAGTCCGAATGTTGCTTTTCGGTTTTGTGCTGATCGCCAACACTGGGATTGCCTCTGCGCAGGCAAGCAATCCGATCGGCTCTGCCTTAACCGTCGTCAATCTCGTCACGGCAAAGCCCGCTTCCGGCCCAGATCATCGGCGTTTGTCGGCCGGCGACGACGTGCGCGAACGCGAGTTGATCGAGGTCGATCGGGACGGCCGCAGCGAGCTCGAGTTTCACGATCGGACAAAGCTGGCTTTGGGACCGGGCTCCCGGCTTCTGCTCGATAAGTTCGTCTACAATGCCAATCGCAGCGGCGGCGACATCGCGCTGGATCTGGCGAAAGGCACGCTTCGGTTCATTACCGGAATTGCCGCCAAGCCGGCCTACGCAATTCACACGCCGGCCGCGTCCATTGCCGTGCGCGGCACGATTTTCGATCTGTTCGTGCTCCGTCCCGACGAGACATGGCTTTTGCTTCTCGAAGGTGCTGTCGAGGTGTGCGCCAACAACGGAACGTGTGCCGTCCACGACCAACCCGGAAAAATGATCCGCATCACGCGAGACGGCATCGAGAAGCCCGTCAAGTGGGCAGGACTGAAGGGCAAAGGAGACATCACGCTCGACCAAGCGTTCCCGTTCGTCGCGTCTCCCCCTGCGATCGATTCCAAACCGATTTTCAGTCGCTCGGACATCGCCGGCAGCGGCGAGCAAAAGACCGAGCATCAGGGCCGCGATGAGCATCCCAAGAGGATCGAGCGCAGAATTCCTGCGCCGCCCCTCAAGATCAAGCACCACGACGATGACGATGACGATTACAGGCCGTCGAAACGGACGCGCGATCGCGTCGCGCGCAAAATCCGCGATGCCGTCGAGCGCGAGGATCGCGACTACGAGGACCATGCGCGGGGCTCGCGTGCGGGCGATGCCATCAAGAAGACGATCAAGGTCGGTGCCGGCCTGGCCGTTGGATACGGTCTCGCAAAAGTCTTGCGCGGCAGAGGTCGCTACTGAAAGCATCTAGCCTAAATCGTTGCGCGGAGGTGGTACGCGCCACGCCGCGGCTGTGTTCACTGCTCACAGACGAACATCAACGGCCGCGTCTCCTGGGACGCGGCCAATTTCATGCGCAATGTACCTGCGCCTCACCTGCAATCGCGCGTTTCATCCTCAATGCGCGCGCCATGTTCCTCTCGGGACAGACAATCGAGGCGGCGACACACTAACGTCTGCATACCGGCTCAGACACGGGCCTCGCGCTCGATACTGCGATGCCGGCAACTGGCAACCAAGAGGAGCCTCACATGCTGAAGACCTCACTCGCCGGCCTGGCAATGGCAGCGGCCTTGATCTCGTCTCCTGTCTCAGCTCCGGCCCACGCCGGCGCCCTGAAAAAGGCGTTCGTGATCGGATCCACCGTCGTGGTCTCCGGCCTCGTCATTCGCTGCGGCGTCAGAACCGTGAAGGGGAAGTCCTGCCTCTAACCCCTCCTGCGGACGGCAGCGCAATGGCTGCCGCTCCCGCCCCTGTCGCAAAGCGGGCGAAACTGCTCGCTTTGCGACCATTCAGCGCCGGTCCGTGCTCGAACGCGATGCGCCGGAATGCGCCAGAGCTGCTCCCTCACACAGAAGAATTTCGGACGCGACTAAGCACCGTTCCGGTCCGTCTCGAGCGCGCGGAAGTGGTTGCGCTTGTCGAGCCACATCATGAGTGCGAGGGCGGGTAGCGCCACAAGCGTGGTGCTGACGAAGAAAGCCGGCCAGCCCAGCGTCTCGGCCGCAAACCCTGTCCCGGATGAAAAGAGCGTGCGGCCCGTGGACGCGAACGCCGTCAGCAGGGCGTACTGTGTTGCCGTGTGGAGCGGATTGCGGCAGAGCGCCGAGAGATAGGCCACGAAAACAACCGTGCCGATCGCGCCCGAGAAATTCTCGACCAGGATGGCCGCCGTCAAGGCCCAGAGGCTTTTCTCCTGAAAGCCAAGCCAGACGAACACCAGGTTGGAGAGCATCTGGACGATGGCGGCGATCCACAGGGCGCTCACCAGCGGAAGCGCGCGTGCCACCGCGCCGCCCGCAAATCCACCGACCAGAAGGGCGGCAAGTCCGATACCCTTCACGATCGCGGCATATTCGGCTTTCGTGTAACCGAGCGATAGAACGAACGGCGCGGTCATGGCGCCGGCGAGCGCATCGCAAAGCTTGAACAGCACGACAAAGGCCAGGACGGCGAGCGCCGCGTCGCGTTTGAAGAATTCGACGAACGCGCCCGTTGCGGTATCCATGAGCCGCTTCAGCGGTTGGGCACGAGCAATCGCCGTGTCGTCCTCGACACCGGCCGGCTCTCGCGCCAGCAGCGTCGCGGCCAGACCGACGAGCACCAGCAGGGCGGCGCCGGCATA
>JAFKKW010000478.1 GCA_017304275.1 Hyphomicrobiales bacterium
TTCCGGGGCTCGCGGTCGTACCGACGATCATCGGCTCGATTCTTCTCATCGGCGCCGGGCTTTTCGGACCGACGCCGGTCTCTCACGCGCTCTCGCTGCGGCCGGTCGTGCTCACCGGCAAGATGAGCTACTCGATCTACCTCTACCACTGGCCGGCGCTCGCGCTCGCCACCTATTGGCTCGGGCGCGCACCCGATGCCGTGGAGGCCGCGGGCCTGGTGTCGGCGACCCTTGTTCTGGCGGCGCTCTCCTGGATCCTGGTCGAGCAGAAGCTCACGCGGCAGCTCGGTCTTTACGGGATGGCGCCCACGGCCTTGCTCGGCCGGACCGTCACCGTCTCGGCCGTCTTCTGCCTCATGGCGGCCGTCGGCATTGCGGGGCATGGATGGGCGCAGCGACTCGATGCGCCAGCCTATAATGTCTTCCACGCCGCTTCCTCCGACAATCCGCTGCGAGAGTCCTGCGACGGGTACGATCTGGCCTTTCGCAACGAGCAGTTCTGCAACTTCGGTCGTCGGCGCGGCGATGGCGAATCCTACGACATGGCGATCTTCGGCGACTCCAACGCCGACCACTTCGTACCCATGATCGCCAAGCTCGCGGAGGCCGGCGGGCTTTCCGGGCGGCAAGTCACCCAGAGCAAGTGCGCGGTGCTGATCGGTGCGGACCGGGTGCGCGATACGGCGTCCGCAACAGAGACGTGTGCGCGCTATCAGGCGGTCGTGCTCGAATTCCTGGAGCGCAATCCCGGGCTGAAGCTCGCCGTGCTGTCGTCCGCGTGGTGGGGCTATGGGACGCTCAAACCGAACCGGATCGCGAACCGTCCCGAAGACCGGACATTGTCCTTCGCCGAGGTCGCGGCCTATACCGTGAACCTCTTCCGCCAACGCGGCATCGAGGTGCTGATCCTGGGACAGATCCCTCACCTCGAAACATTTTCGATGCACTGCTTCGTCGAAGCGGCGCGCCGCGACACGGAAGAGAACGATTGCGCAACACCGCTGTCAGTCGTCGATCAGGCCCTCAACGTGTCGCAGACCGCCTTTCGCGTGATCGACGACACAGACCGCGACATCTCGTTCATCAGCATGCGCGACCTGTTTTGCACGCAAACGATCTGCAGCGCGTTCAAGGACGAGGTCTTTCTCTATCGCAACACGGGTCATTTGAACGGTATCGGCTCGGCGTATCTCGCGCGATACGTAACGCTACCGGAGATCGAGCACCGCTGATGGCAGCGACGCCAGCCCATCTCTAACGTCTAGCCCAACGGGCCGCTTCTCAAGGCGGCGATCTCGGCGTTCAGGGTGTCGCGCAGAAAGGTCATGGCGGCGGTGCGCAGGCCCTCCTCGTCCATCGAGCCTTTGATCGGTACTTCGACCGTCGCCTCAAGCCACTGGCGGGAGGCCGAGAGGTCGGCCTCGTTGTCGCCGAGGATGATGTGAACCATCATGGTGCGGCCCGCACCATGCATTTCGAACTGATGCAGCTTCAAGGCCCCAACCCCTCGATAGCCCCGCAACCGCTTCCAACCGTCCGCACACGGCTCCCCTAGCGCCAAGATTTGGCTGTCTTGAGGCAAACGTGTTCGGACGGCGAACGCCGGGATAATCGCGAGTGGCCTAGAGCGGGATGTTGTCGTGTTTCTTCCAGGGGTTCTCGAGAGTCTTGTTGCGCAGCATGTTGAGCGCGCGGCAGACGCGCCGGCGGGTGCCGTGCGGCAGGATCACCTCGTCGATGTAGCCGCGCTCGGCGGCGACGAACGGGTTGGCGAAGCGCTTCTGGTACTCGTCGATGCGGGCCTGGATCTTGACGGGGTCGCCGAGGTCGGCGCGATAGAGGATCTCGGCCGCACCCTTGGCGCCCATGACCGCGATCTCTGCCGAAGGCCAGGCGTAGTTCACATCGCCGCGGATGTGCTTCGAGCTCATGACGTCGTAGGCGCCGCCGTAGGCCTTGCGCGTGATCAGCGTCACCTTCGGCACGGTGGCCTCGGCATAGGCGAACAGCAGCTTGGCGCCGTGCTTGATGAGGCCGCCGTACTCCTGCGCCGTGCCCGGCAGGAAGCCCGGCACGTCGACGAAGGTGACGATCGGGATCTCGAAGCAGTCGCAGAAGCGGACAAAGCGGGCTGCCTTGCGCGAGGCGTCGCTATCGAGCACGCCGGCCAGCACCATCGGCTGGTTGGCGACGATGCCGATGGTGCGTCCTTCCATGCGCGCGAAGCCGGTGACGATGTTGCGAGCGTAGGCTTCCTGGATCTCGAAGAAGTCCGCTTCGTCGACGACCTTAAGGATCAGCTCCTTCATGTCGTAGGGCTTGTTCGGGTTGTCGGGGATGAGCGTGTCGAGCGAGAAGTCCTGGCGGTCGGGGCTGTCGGCAACGGGCAGCGCAGGTACGCCGGACTGGTTGTTGGAGGGCAGGAAGTCCATGAGCCGGCGCATCTGGAGCAGCGCCTCGACGTCGTTCTCGTAGGCGCGATCGGCGATCGACGACTTGGTCGTGTGCACCTTGGCGCCGCCGAGCTCTTCGGCGGTCACGGTCTCGTTGGTCACAGTCTTCACGACATCGGGGCCGGTCACGAACATGTAGCTCGTGTCCTTCACCATGAGGATGAAGTCGGTCATGGCGGGGGAGTAGACGTCACCG
>JAFKKW010000193.1 GCA_017304275.1 Hyphomicrobiales bacterium
GGGCATCGCTGGCACCACGGCGTCAGGCGTCCAGGTGTTTCTCGAGGAAGGTGCGTGGACGAAGCGGTTTCATCCGGGCTGGGGCGCGGTGGCCGGCATTACCGCTGCCACGCTCGCAAAGCACGGCTTCAAGGGGCCGCGGCGCCCGTACGAAGGCAAGTTCGGCCTGTTCGACACGCATTTCCATGAGCATGCCGCGGAGGTCGATGGGAACCGGCTGGTCGAGGGCTTGGGCTCGACGTGGCTCCTCGCCGAGACGGCGATCAAGCCCTACCCCGTTTGCCATTTCATCCACGGTTGTGCTGATGCCGCAATCGAGATCAGCCGTGAAATCAAGGCGGCCGATATCGTTGCAGTCGAGGCGCTGCTGCCTGAGCCCACGCTTCCGGTCGTGGCCGAGCCGGCCGAGAAGAAGCTCACGCCGCGCACGGACTACGAAGCAAAGTTCAGCGCGCAGTTCGTGATTGCGACCTGCCTTGTCAAAGGCCGGTTCGGGCTGGCTGAGCTCAATGAGGCTGCATTCGTTGATCCGGAACTGTTGGCGCTCACCGCCAAGGTGCGCTGCAAGGTCGATCCGGATACGGCTTTTCCTGCCTACTTCTCAGGTGGTCTCGTCGTGACCCTCAAGGATGGCCGCCGGATCACGCGTCACGTGCGCGTCAATAGCGGCGCTGGCGAGCGGGCACTCGATGCGGCGGGCGTCAGCCAGAAGTTCAACGCCTGCGCGATGATGTCGATCGACGAGGCGCGGGCCGCTCGCGTTCGCGAGGTTGCGCTGTCGCTCGAGCAGCATTCGGCTCGTGATCTCGGCGCGGCGCTGCGGGCGGTCGGCTTCGCCCGCCCAGAGCCCCGCCTTCTCATCCTCGGCCTGGTCCTGGACACTTGCGTAGCTGCTCCAGAAGCCGCCCGCCGCGAAAACGTGGCCTTTGCGCACGAGGGTCTCGGCTATGTCGTCGCTGCCGACGTAGCAGCGGGCCCGCTTGGCGTCTGCCTGCTCGCCGAGGATCTCGCATGTGACGCGGCGTCCGCGCACGAGGGCGGCGAGGGCTTCCTTGGCGGCCGCACCGCACGGCCAGGTGCTGCTTCGGCGCCGGCACCGCTGCGTGGCCTCGGGTGCCTCGATGCCGTCGAGGACGATCGTCTTTCCGGAGATGCGCAGCGTGTCGCCCGCCGCGGCGACGGCGCGGCCTTCGATGCGTCCCGGATCGGATGCATCGGGGAGGGCGCCTGTCGTGACGGGCGCGGGGGCGAGGCTCGCGAACGAGACGGGCGATCCGTGGCGGTAAAGGGCGAAGCCTGCGGAGCCGATCGCGACGACGCCGAGGAGCGCCAGGCCGGCCCGGCCTAATGAGATTTGTCTTTCGCCCGGGAGCTCGAGCGTGTGGCCGCGCAAGCGGGTCAGAAGGCCGTCGCGCCCGCTCGGCCGATGGGTCCGATAGGGGTCGGTGAGAAAAGCCAGCCCAGCCAAGCTTGCGGTCACGGCGAAGAGGAGCGTGGCGACGATGGCATCGGCATCGAACCCGAAGGTCGAGGTCCGATAGAGGGCGCCGAGGCCGGTGACGACGGCGACGATCTTCAGCGCGAGACGGGGTCGCGGCTCGCGCGCCCAGCCGAGGACCGGTTCCAGGACCGGTCCGAGCGGCTCGCCGACACGCCGCGCGACGGCGGATGCGCCGAGCCAGAGGCCGCCGGCCGCGATCGCCAAGCCGACGGCGAAGGCGCGCGCGCCGCGCGCGGTCCAATCGCCAAGGACCTGCGCGCCAGCGGTTGCGGTGCGTGCAAGGCTTTTGATGCCCGACACCGTGCCTGCGCCGGCGTTGCGGGCGCCGACCATGCCGACATCGAGCCCCCGCTTGCCGGCGTCCTTGACGTGTGCCGCGGCGGCGTCCTTGGCGTCCTTCAGGCGCTGGCGGCGCTGCTCACGACGTACAAGGATGGTCGTGCGCACGTAATCGCGCCATTCGAAGCTATGTGAATGGACCCTGCTGCCGCGTCTGCCGCGGTCCCGGCGCCCATACCGTGCCATGTGCTCCAATGATGGCATGGCTTTGGCCGACCGAGACAAAATGCACGAAATCCCCAATTCCTGGCGCATGGACTTCACCACATCCGAGGGCTAGATTTGGCCCCTCGTGGTGCGCTGGATGCACCTGAAGGAGGGTTTCATGACACAGCGTCTGTTGAGACATCTCGTTTCGGCGATGGCCGTTGCTGCGCTGACGGCGGGTGCGGCGCCCGCGATGGCCGACGATGACGGGCCCGCCAAACCGCGCCTCGATTGCACGAAAAAGAAGAACAAGGACAAGCCGGCCTGCAAGCCGCATCGGGGTGCCTCCGACGACGAGGTCGTGAACGGCGCCTACTGGCTGGCGCACGCCGGCAAATACCGCGACGCGCTGACGCTGCTCGGCACCGTCGCGGACAAGGAAAATCCGCGCGCGCTCAATGCCATGGGCTATGCGACGCGCAAGCTCGGCGATGTCGACGGGGCGCTGCCCTACTACGCGCGTGCGCTGGCCCTCAAACCCGACTATGTTCAGGCCCGCGAATACCTGGGTGAGGCGTTCCTGGCCAAAGGCGACGTGATCCGGGCGCGCGAGCAACTCGGCGAGATCGAGCGGCGCGCGGGCACGGGATCGGTATCCTTCGCCAACCTCAAGCGCGAGATTACCGCCTTCGAGACGCGGAGCTGAGGCTCACCTCGAAGATCAAGGCTGACGTGACGACGGGGCGGCCGCTGTGCCGCCTCTCAAGGGGAATATTGATGACGACTTTCGCATCCAAGACGGCAGGACTTCTCGTTGCATCGGGACTGGCAATGGCGCTCGCCGGCGTGCCTTCGATGGCCGAAACGCGCTTCTCCAAGGATACCGGACCCGCCAGCGCGGCGTGCGACGTGCACGCCAAGGGCTCGGCCGCCTGGACAGCGTGCGTGGGCGCGGCGAGCGCGAAGATGGCGGACGAGGAGCTGTTCTATGCCGGCTACTGGCTGGCCAAGAACGGTCAATACGAGACGGCGCTCGGCTATCTCAAGCTGGCGCAGAAGAAGGACGAGCGCGTGCTGACCTACATCGGCTCTACCACTCGCAAGCTCGGCGATGTCGATGCGGCGCTACCTCTCTACCGACAGGCGCTCGCGGTGAACCCGAACTATGGCGTGGCGCGGGCATACATGGGCGAAGCGTTTCTAACCAAGGGTGAGCCGGACAAGGCGCGTGCGGAACTCGACGAGATCGCGCAGCGGTGCGGCACTGGGTGCCCGGCCTACGTGGATCTCAAGGGCCACATCGGCGACTATGAGGCCGCCCGCGCGAAGGGCTGACACGCCTGGGACGATCGCTAGAGGATTGCATCATGGCCGGGTCGCGACCCGGCCATTTTCGTTTCAGTTCGTTGCGGCGTGCGTGATGGGATTGGCCCAGATGCGGACCGTGCCGTCGTCGCCGGCGGAGGCGATGCGCTCCCCGTCCGGGGCGAAGGTCACCGCATTCACCGGACCGCCGTGGCCGGTAATGGTGCGCAGCGTGCGGCCGCGCGCGACATCCCAGATCCGTAGCTGTCCGTCGGCGCCGCTCGAGGCGAGCGTCTTGCCATCGGGCGAGAACGAGAGCGCGCCGACGCGGCCGCGGTGTCCGTAAAGGCGCCGCTGGGCGCGGCCCGACCGCGTCGACCAGACGCGGATGTTGCCGTCGATGCTTGCGGAGGCGAGCAGCTTGCCATCGGGGGAGAAGGCGAGCGCCGAGATGGCTTCGTTGTGGCCGCGGTAGGCGCGAATGCGGTCGAGCGTGTCGAGGTTCCAGAGCTTCACGATCCTGTCGGCACCGCCGGAGGCGAGGCGCGGGCCCTTATCGGTGGTGACGTAGGCGACGGCCTGAGCGGCGGTGTCGTGCGCGTCGATGACCTGGACCGGAGTCGACGGGGCCGTTGCATCCCACAGCGTCACTTTCGAGTCGCTGCTCGAGGCCGCGAAGCGATCGGCGCGGCCGGCGAAGGTGAGCGAGCAGATCTCGGCGTCGTTGCGCTTGAAGGAGGCGATCTTCTCGGCGCGCTGCCAGTCCCAGAGCACGATGTCGCCCGAGGCATGGCCGGTCAGCGCGTTGTCGCCGAACACGGCGAGCGCTTTCGCGGCGCCATTGTCGAGCTCGATGGTGCGGGTGAGCGCGCCCGACCTGGTGTTCCAGATCTTGAGCCGCGCATCGGCGCCGACGGTGGCGAGGGAGGTGCCGTCGGCCGTGAAGGCGACGGCGGTGACGGCGCCAACGTGCCCGGACAGCTCGGCGACCGGACGGATCACCGGCACCTCCTGCAGGGAGGCCGTGCGGATGGCGGCGGTGTCCGTCCGCGAGATGCCGGCCGAGATCTCGCCGCTGCCGCGGCTTTCGACCTTCGGGAAACGCTCCTGCATGGCGACGGCCGCGCTCGCGACGCCGACGCCGACCAGCAGCTTGAAGAGGATCGGCCGCCAGCCGATGCTGCGGCTGCCCTTGATCGGGCGCGGACGCACGGCGGGCTTGCGCTTCTCCTTGCCCTTGGCATCGGCCTTCTTGGGAAGGACGATCAGCTCCTTGCCGGGCTCCTTCTTGTTGTTGCGCAGGACGCGCGGCAGCTTGACCGGCTCCGGCAGCTTGCTGACTTTCTGCGTTTCTGCCTGTTTGCGAGGCGCCTCGGCTGCAGCGGCAGCGGGCGCAGGCTGCTTATTGGCGTCGCTTGCCTGCGGGGCAGGCGATGCCGCCGGCTTTTTCTTCAGCCCGTCGAGGAAATCGAGCATGCCGCCTTTGGGTCCCGGTGCGTCGGGTGGCGGTGGATGGATCGTTGCGGCGGTGGGTTTTTTGCCCGCCTTCTCTTTCGGTGCGTCGGGGGCTGCCGGCTCGTCGGCCGATTTGCGCGGCTGCGCCTTTGCGAACCAGCCCGGTTTGGCAGGATCGGGTGCGAGCAGCGCGCCACGCCAGGCGGCGATCGATTGGGGCCTGCCTTCAACCTGTAGCGTCAGCGCGTGGTCGATGGCCTGCAGGAAGCCGGAGCGGTAGGCGGAGAGGGCCGCGTCGCGGGCGGGGATCAGCTCGTCCTTGACCATGCGCGACGGGCTGTCGGCGGGGCGCTTGCCGGCGACGGCGTGATAGAGCGTGGCGCCGAGTGCGTAGATGTCCGTCCACGGGCCTTGCTGGCGGCTGGTCTCCGCATACTGCTCGTAGGGCGAGTAGCCGGGCTTCACGAGGGCGGAAACGGTCTTCGAGTGGGCGAGGATCTCACCGCGCGCCGAGCCGAAGTCGATCAGGACAGGGCTGCCGTCCTTGCGGATGATGATGTTGTCCGGGGCGATGTCGCGATGCAGGAAATCCTGCTTGTGGATCAGCTCGAGCGCATCGAGGAGCGGAGCGATGATGGCGTCCAGCTCTTTCTGGCGCGGAGCGCGGCCGAGGCCCTTGAGCCATGACTTCAGGCTCTGGCCCTCCTCGAAATGGAGCACCATGTAGGCCGTGTTGTTGGCCTTGAAGTAGCGGTAGACGCGTACGATGTTCGGGTGCGAGAAGCGCGCAAGCGTCTGCGCCTCCTCGATGAATCGATCGAGGCCCCAGCGGTAGTCGCTGGCGCATTCCTGCGAGCGGGGGGCGGCGTCGGCGGTGGACGTGCGGGCCGCAAAATCGGACGGGAAGTACTCCTTGATGGTGACGCTGCGGTCGAGCGCAACCTCCTCGGCAAGGTACGTGATGCCGAAACCTCCGGCGCCGAGCACACGCTCGATCCGGTAGTCGCCCACCAGCTCTGTGCCGCCTTTCAGCGCGATCAGATTCGTCATCAGCTCTCAGGCTCTCGATTGGCTCGCAAGCTCAAGGGTATGTCCGGATTCTGAGTGCAAATCACCTCCGGCGCCTCTTGTGAAGCAGGAATGTGGCGGTCGCGTGCGCGATGTGGTCAACTTCGCAGCAATTCACCGGAGAACGCAGTCGTGGCCATGTTGCTGCCGCAGAACACCAACAAATGAGTAAGGCAGATTCGAGCCTGAGCATATCCATGCAACCTTTTGCGCCGGAAGCGATCCGGCTGTCCCGCTGCCGGGGTTTGACAATCCGGATCCTCGCTCAGGGGCTGACGTTTGCAGCGCTCAGCTCCCAGGCTTGGGCATCGGCAGAGATGCTTGTGCCTGAGGACGGGAGCTTTTTCGTCGCTGCCGGCGTTGCGGAGACGTGGACGGGATTTGGAGATTGGCTGCAGGCGAGCTATGCCCGCGCCCCGGCGCTGGTGCTGGGGATCGCGGCGCTGATGGTCGTGCCGCCGCTGATGTTTCTGGGGCTGCGGGCCAGCCGCCGGGACTCCCGGGCGGTTACGGTCTCGGAAGCACGTACGCAGGTTCGCCGCGCGCCACGCGGCGCCGACGCCGAACCGCGCGACGGGGTGCGGACCGGACACATTCCGTTACGGCCGCTGCAGGCCTGGGTCGAGGTGGTCGAAACCGGCGAGACGGCTGCGGACTCCGGGACGCAGCGTTACAGCCTGGCGCGGACGCTGCTCAGGATCGGCCGCGAGACGGACAACGACATTTGCCTGCAGGATATCACCGTGCATCGCTATCATGCCGCCATTCATCGGACCGAAGATGCCGAATTCGTCATCACGGACCTGTCGAGCGCGCGCGGCAACGGCGTGGTCGTCAACGGGCGCGCGGTGGCGGAGGCGCGGCTTGCGAGCGGCGACATGATCGAACTCGGAAATGCGCGCCTCAAGTTTTCGGCGGCGCCTCCGAGCTGAGGCGCGTCGGTGTGGCGAGTTGGGGCTTCGGATGACCGGCGCATTGCGGCTGCTGCCGGATCGCCGGAAGCGAAACGAGATTGAGGAGGATACATCATGGCAGCGAGCGGCGGCGGCTCTCCGGGACAACGTTCAGGTCGATTCCTCGGCTCCCTCAAGGACGCGCTGGTCGCGGCCAGCCGAGAGGATACGGCGCGCCAGGAAGCGGCGGTCGCGCAGCGCGTGGCTGCCGTCACGGCCGCCAACGAGGGCGCGATAGCGGTGCCCGGTCCAGACGGCGCGCAGCAATTGCCGGCGCCGCGGGCCGAAGCGCAAAGCCCGTCGGCTGCCGAGGCGGCGCGGGAGGCGCGCACGCCGCGCGTCACCTCGGACAGCAAGCATGTGGAAGCCGATGCGCCGCCGACGACGCGCGTGGTGCGGGTCGCGTCCAAGTCGGCGCCGGAGGCCGCGGAGTCGCGCACGACGCTCGTGCGCGGCAAGATGCAGGTGACGCGAGGGGCGTTCGAGCAGGACCCGGTGGTCGGCTGGCTGGTGGTCGTGGGCGGCCCGGGCATCGGCCAATACCGCCCGATCTTCGAGGGCAACAATTCCATCGGGCGCGGGACCAGCAACCGCATTCCGGTCGATTTCGGGGACGACGCCATCTCGGCGGACGAGCAAGCTTACATCCGCTACGATTCATCCGAGCGCTCTTTCCTTTTCGTGCCAAACCTTGCTAAGACCAACGTCGTCGCCCTCAACGAGAAGCGTCCGACGGGTGCCGTCGAGCTGGCTCAAATGGACGTCATCACCATGGGCCGGACGCAACTCGTGTTCGTGCCGTTCTGCGGCCCGGATTTCGACTGGGCGGCGCTTCAAGAACAGACCTAAGGACGAATGTCAGCTTTCGAGCACGCCAGCCGCGCGACGAAGGGTGCGCGGAACTACCAGGAGGACACCGCTCTCTTCTGGAGCGGACCGGATGCGGTGCAATCCGAGCGCGGCGCGGGCGACGCCAACGGTGCGGGCGTTCTCGCCGTGCTCGCCGACGGCATGGGCGGGCATGCGGGCGGCGCGCTGGCGAGCCGCATGGCGTGCGAAAGCTTCATCAAAGCCTATGCGGCGCAGACGGGCTCCAACCGCGAGCGGCTTGTCGAAGGGCTCTCGGCCGCCAACCAGTCGATCGCCGATACCGTCGATTCCAATCCCATGCTGGCCGGCATGGGCTCGACGCTGGTCGGCGTCACGTTCGGGGCCGACGGCATCGAGTGGGTCAGCGTCGGCGACAGTCCGCTGCTGCTCTACCGGCGCGGCGAGATCGCGTTGCTCAACGAGGACCATTCGCTGGCGCCCGAGCTCGACCGGCTGGCGGCGGCCGGCGCGATCTCAGAAGAGGAGGCCAAACGCGATCCGCGCCGTCACATGCTGCGCTCGGCCGTGACCGGAGACGATATCGATCTCGTCGACCTGTCGCGACGGCCGCTCAAGATCGAGCCGGGCGATTACATCATCCTCGCCAGCGATGGGCTGCAGACGCTCGAGCCGGTCGAGATCGAGCGCATCGTCGCGGCCTATGCGGACGATGGCGCGACGGCGGTGGCGAATGCGCTGATCCGCGCGGTCGAGGCGCTCAAGGATCCGCACCAGGACAACGCGACGGTGATCGCGGTGCGCCTCGTGCCGCAGCCCGCCCGCGAAGACGCGACGGCGGAGAGCACCCAGGGCGGCCAACCCAGCTAAAGTGCTTCCGGAAAAGTGGGAACCGGTTTTCCGATAAGAAGCACGGCCAAACAAAGACCTAGAGCCGTTCCCCGATTCCAACAAAACCGGAACGGCTTTAGTGCGGTAGCGGCAACTCACGCTGCGCGATCGCGACAAGGTCCGAACAAGGCATTGGCAACATACTCTCTCCCAGGCAAATCCCTGGGAGCGCTTTCTTTGGTCTGGCCAATGCGCATGCGGCACCGGTCGCGCAAGCACGCCTTCGAGGACGCCCTCGACGAGGCGCGGCTGACGCCCGACGACGAGCTCGAGGATTTCGTCGGGTCGGCCTTCGCCAGCCCCATGTCGGCGCCGGCGGTGGGCAGTCTGGGCGATATCGCGGTGGCGGCGGGCTATGTGGCGACGGCCTCTCTGGCGCGGGCGTATGGAAACGAGAGCGAGGCCGGCGCGCCGCCGGCCGCCGAGCAACCCGGCGAGGCTGCCCGCAAGCTCACGGCGACGCTGGCCAAGGGCGGCCTCTCGTCGATGGATCTACGGCTCATGAGGCGCCGGTTCGCGGCTCAGAACCATCCGGACCGGGTTGCGCCGGAGCTGCGTGCGGAAGCGGTTGAAGCGATGGCCGAGGTCAATGCGGAGATCGACCGCGCGCTCGCAAAGCTGGGATGACGGTCCGGCCTCACCGAGGCTGGAGGCCCGGAATGACGGAGGAACCGAGGTGTGCGGCGCACTCCAGTGACGGAGCGTGCGCTGTCTCGCTGGGTCCGCGCGCGTCGGCTATTTAATCCTGTAGCCGGCTTCGGCTTCGAAGCCGCCGCCTTCGATGGCATCCTGCCAGTTGAATGCGGCGAGGAAGTCCTCGCAGCTTCCCATGACGCGGCTCGGGTAGGCGCGCATGTGCTCGGTCCGCCCCTCGTTGAACCAGACGGTGACGAACAGCGGGGTGAGCGTCTCCTGGCGCAGCAGGTCTTTGAGAAAGCGAAGCAGGGAGGGCCCCGGGCAATACTGCCATGCCTCGCGCAGGCCGTTGACCTGGATGTAGCTCGGCGGTCCCAGCACGGCCGTGAGCTCGGTGCGGTTCATGCCGGGTCCTACAAGGGCGATGGCGAACGGCGCCTGCTCGTCGATCGTGAAGGATCTGGGCCCACCGCGCGAGTCATCCGCCGTGCCGCAGACCCCGGCGGCGACGGCAAACACGAAGGCCAGGCTCCTGATCCGGGTCGGCACGCGCGGGCCCCATGTCGATTGCTGCTTCAACGCGAAGGCGTTTGCGCCGGCTTTGCAAGGCGTAGCTAAAACGCAGGGCATTAGAGCCCGGCCGGCTTGCGCCAAGCTTGAGGTGAGGGGCCTAAGTAGCCTTCCGTATACCCCACTTCGCTCGACTCGTTATGGGCCGCTCAAAGTGATTACTTTCCGCAACACCACAATATCGAATCGGCCGATCGCCCGACAAATCCTCAACAAATCGTTGATCGAACGGGCGACGCACTGCATCCGGTTTAGGTGGGGTTGCGTTGTGTGATTCGGGGGTGCCGATGGGCGAGGGAAAATCACATGATCGTCGTCGTGGACGAGCGCGCGACCGTGACCGAAGGGTACGCGTCCTGGTTCGATAGGGAAGGAATCTCCGCTTGCGGGCTCGCGCCGGCGGAGTTCGAAAGCTGGGTCAGCGCGGTTTCCGAATCGGACATCCGGTCCGTCGAGGCGTTCCTTCTGGGTGACTGCGAGAATCGCTCCGGGCTTGCCAAGATCGTCCGGCGGCGGTCCGCCACAACTGCCATCATCGCCATGAACGAGAACCGGTCTCTCGAGGAGACGCTGGATCTGTTCGCGGCCGGGGTCGACGACGTGGTCAGGAAGCCGATCCATGTGCGCGAGATCATCGCGCGGGTGAAGGCCATCCGGCGGCGGGCCAGCGGCGAGCCGGATTACACCGACGTCGGCGAGATGCGCGTTTTCTTCGACGGCCGCGACCCGGAAGTGAAGGGCGAGGTTCTGCAACTCCCGAGGCGCGAGCGGCGCATCCTCGAGTATCTGGTCTCGAACCGCGGTTGCCGCATCAACAAGACGCAGATCTTCAACTCGGTGTACGGGTTGTTCAGCGAGGACATCGACGAGAACGTCGTCGAAAGCCACATCAGCAAGCTGAGGAAACGGCTTCGCCACCGGCTCGGCTACGATCCGATCGATTCCAAGCGCTACCTCGGATACCGGCTGGTGGTCGAGGCGCCCGAGAAGACTGGGGAGGCTTGTGCTCCATCCAGCCTCACGCAAGATGTCGGTGGTCTACTCGAAAAGTCAGAGCTTTTCGAGAAGGATCCAGTGGCATGAGCATTTCCGGCATGATGCGGACAAGTGCGTCCGGCATGGCAGCGCAGTCGGCGCGCCTGGGCACTGTTTCCGACAACATCGCCAATGCCAGTACCCACGGTTATAAGCGTGCCTTCACCGAGTTCTCGACCATCGTGCTCGAGTCCGGCAAGGGCGCCTACGTGCCCGGCAGCGTCGATACGACGGTGCGCTACGGCATCTCCCAGCAGGGCGGCTTCGACTATACAACCTCGCCGACGGACCTCGCCGTCAGCGGCAACGGCTTCCTTCTCGTCAGCGACGGCAGCAACGCGGCGTACCTGACGCGCGCGGGCTCGTTCGTGAAGGACGACCAGGGCTATCTCGTCAATGCGGCCGGGTTCAAGCTGCTCGGCTACCCGATCGTGAACGGGTCGACTGCCGCCGCCTCCAACGGCACGGCTGGCATGGAGGAAGTGAACATCTCCGCGATGTCGCTCGAGGCGACGCCGTCGACGCTCGGCACCTATAACGCCAACGTGCCGATCGACGCTACGACGGTGGCGTCGGGTAACCGGCCTTCAGACAACCTCGCGACCTCTGCGTATTCGGCGAAATCGTCGATCACGGCGATCGATAACGTCGGGCGCGAGGTGACGCTCGACATCTATTATACGAAGACCGGCACAAATACGTGGGACGTGTCGGTATTCAATGCCGCGGATGCGGCGTCCTCAACCGCGCCCTTCCCCTACACCTCGGGTGCGCTCTCGACGACGACGCTGACGTTCGACTCCTCCACGGGCCAGATCGCTTCCGTCAGCCCGAGCAATCCGGCAGGAAACGTGATGTCGATTCCGGTTCCGAACGGCCAGACGCTGACGCTTGACGTTTCGAAGTCGAGCGAGCTTGCCGAAAACTTCCAGGTGCTGACGCCGACCATCAACGGAAACTCGCCGAGCGCCGTCGAAGGTGTCGAGTTCAACAAGGACGGAACGCTCTACGCCGTCTACGGCAACGGCGCGCGCGTCGGCATCTATCGTATTCCGCTAGCGACGGTGCCCAGCCCCGACAACCTCACGCCGCAGGCCGGCAACGTCTACACGGTGAGCGCCGATTCAGGCAACCTGCAGGTCGGTTTTCCGGGAACCTCGATGTTCGGGGATCTGCGCTCCTCGCAACTCGAGAAGTCGACTGTCGATACCGCTACCGAGCTGACCACCATGATCGAGTCGCAGTTTGCGTTCACCGCGAACTCGAAGGTGTTCCAGACCGGTGGCGAGCTCATGGAGGTCCTCGTCAACCTCAAGCGCTAACGCGCTTCGAGGGCCAGGGGGATGACGCGCGATGAGCCTCACGGCAGCTTTATCTAACGCGAATTCTTCCCTCTTCGTCTCCGGCGAGCGGACGAGCGTCGTCTCGCGCAATATCGCCAACGCCGACAAGGCGTTCTACTCGCGAAAGTCGGTCGAGATCATCACCATGCCGGGGTCCGGGGTGCGGACCTCGGCCGTCGTGCGTACGGAAGATCCTGTTCTCTTCAAGAAGATCCTGGGGTCGAACTCGCAGACGGCGACGTATGCGGCGCGGCTCGATTCCCTCGACGTGCTCAACAACACGATCAACGACGTGGAGCTCGACTCGTCGCCGGCGGCGCTCATCAACAAGCTTCTCTCGTCGCTGCAGAGCTATTCGGCGCAGCCGCACAGTCAGCTCGCAGCGGAAGCGGCCGTGCGGTCGGCTCGCAACCTGGCAACGGGGCTCAATACCGCTGCGGCAACCGTGCAGTCCGTGCGCAACGACGCCGATACCGGCATTCAGGCTTCGGTCGACCGCGTGAATGCGCTTCTCGATCAGTTCAAGACGGTGAACCAGGAGATCGTCAAGGGTACGATCTCGGGCAGGGACGTCACCGACTACCTCGACCAGCGCGATCAGATCCTGCACGATCTCTCGAACGAGATGGGGATCCGGACCGTCACGCGCGACAACAACGACATGGTGATCTACACGGACAGCGGCGTGACGCTGTTCGACCGCTCGCCGCGCAAGGTGGAATTCGATCGTACGCTCAATCCGACGCCGGGCGTTCCGGGTGGCGCCGTTTATGTCGACGGCATCCCCGTAACCGGCGCGAACGCGACCATGCCGCTTCAGTCCGGCACGATCGTCGGCCTGGTGCAGGCGCGCGACGACCTTTCGCTGTCCTATGAAGCCCAGCTCGACGAGATGGCGCGCGTGCTGGTGACGATGTTCGCCGAATCCGATCAGTCGGGTGGCGGTGGACCCGATGCGCCGGGTCTCTTCACCTATCAGGGCGCAACGACCATTCCGACCGCTGGGACGCTCATTCCGGGGCTGGCCGCCGCACTACGCGTGAACGCGAGTGTCGATCCGGACCAGGGCGGAAACGCCAATCTGCTGAGGGATGGCGGCATCTCGGGCAACGCCGGCTACGTCTACAATGCCGGCGGCGAAGCGAGCTACACCAATCGCATCGACCAACTGATCGAGAAGATGGGGCAGAGCTACGCTTACGATCCGGTGACCAAGCTCGCGCCGAACGGGACGCTCACCAATTACGCCTCCGTCTCCGCCGGCTGGCTGCAGGAGCAGCGCAAAGTCGCCGACGACAGCCACACCTACCAGAGCACCCTCTATCAACGGTCGTTCGAAGCCTTCACGCGCAATACCGGAGTGAACCTCGACGAGGAACTTTCGCTGATGCTCGAGATCGAGCGGAGCTTCGCCACGTCGTCGAAGCTGATCTCGACCGTCGATGACATGTACAACGCGCTTCTCGCGGCCATCTAGGGAACGCCATGAAGACATCATCGATCTCGACACTGGCTATCATCAACGCGACGCGGGAGACGCGCGTCAGTCTTCAGGCCAAGCTTGTCGAGGCGCAGAAGGAATCCTCGAGCGGACGTCACGCGGACGTGGGGCTGACGCTCGGCTATCTGACGCAGCGCACGGTATCTCTGCGGCTGGATCTCGAGCGGTCGCAAACATTCAAAGACAGCAACATCGTGGCCGCGTCGCGGCTCGAGCTGACCCAGACGACGCTGGACGGCGTCGCGAGCGCCGCGGACGAGTTCCTGAAGACGCTCATGGCGGCGCGCGCCTCGCCGTCGGCGGCCAGCACGGCGATCACGGATGCAAAAAACAAGCTCACGTCTCTGGAGGCCGCGCTCAATACCACGGTCAACGGCACGCATATCTTTGCCGGCGTGAACACGGACGTGAAGCCGATCACGGCCTATTTCGGCACGCCTGCCTCGGCGGCGCAGACAGCGGTGGCGAACGCGTTCACGACGGCGTTCGGCGTGGGGCAATCCGATCCCGGTGTCGAGAACATCTCGGCCGCCGACATGAAGACGTTCCTGGATGGTGCGTTCTCGACACTGTTCGATAATGCGAACTGGACGACGACGTGGTCCTCGGCGTCGGACCAGAACATCACGAGCCGCATTTCGACCAACGAGCGCATTCAGACGTCGACAAACGCCAATGCGGATCCGTTCCGGGCCCTGGCGTCCGCCTACACGATGATCTCCGATCTCGGCATCCAGGATCTCAGCCCCGAGGCCTATCAGGCGGTGCTCGACAAGGCGATCGCGGTCGTCGGGCAGGTGACGGGCGATCTTACGCAGCTCCGCGCGGGGCTTGGCACGTCGCAAGAGCGCATCAAGGCCGCAAACGACCGGATGGACGTGCAGATCTCGATGTTCACGGAGCACATCCAGCAGCTCGAGGGCGTCGACCCCTACGAGGCGACGGCGAAAGTGAATGCGCTGCTCACGCAGATCGAAACGGCCTACGCGCTGACCGCGCGCCTGCAGAATCTCAGCCTGCTCAACCATATCTAACGCGACCGGAGACCTGGGGAACTCAATGTACAAGTTCTACTACAACGAGGTTCTCGATGAATCGCCTCGGGAGGCGAGGGAGCAGGAGCGCTCCGCGCTCGAGCGCACGATCTCGCTGCTGCAGGATGCGGAGCAAAAGGGACCAGGCTCGCGCGAGGCGGTCGAGGCGCTCTTCTACGTGCGCAAGCTCTGGGGGATCTTCATCGAGGATCTGGCGCAGTCGGACAACGGGCTGCCGCCCAAGCTCAGGGCGGATCTGGTGTCGATTGGGCTATGGGTGATGCGCGAGACGGAGGAGATCCGCCAGGGACGCTCCAAGAATTTTGCCGCGTTGATCGAGGTGTCGCAAACGATTTCGGAGGGCTTGAAATGAGCACCATGACGCGCATCACGCTGCGTCCAGGCGAGCGCATCTTCATCAACGGCGCGGTTCTGCAGTCGGACGGGCGCTCGTCGTTCGACATCCTCAATACGGTGCCGTATCTGCGCGAGCACGAGATCATGCACGCGCAACAGACCGTAACGCCGCTGCGCCAGCTCTACTACGTCCTTCAGACGATGGTCATGGAGCCGAACGGCATGGAGACGGCGCGCAGCGTGTATGACGACTCGATACGCTTCCTGGCGCTTGCCTTTGCCAATCCGACGGTGCTTGCCGGGATCGATACGATCCGCGGCCATGTCGCTGCCGGTGCGCCGCTCGAGGCGCTCAGGACGTTGCAGACCCTGATCCCGATCGAGGACGCGATCCTCGGACGGCAGAGCCAGGGAGCGGGAGACCTCAAGGTGGTGGGAGCGACGTCATGACCACAGTACCGGCCGTCACGTCCAACACAGGCACACAGCAGACGAACTCGACGTCGACGTCGAGCGCGGGCCTCAACTACGATTCGTTCCTGAAGCTGCTGACGGCGCAGATGCAGTATCAGGATCCGACCAAACCGATGGATGCGACGCAGTTCGTGGCGCAGCTCGCGTCGTTCTCCAACGTCGAGCAGGCGATCAAGACCAACAACAAGCTGGACTCGCTGCTGGTCTCGCAGTCGCTGACGCAAGTCGACGGCCTGCTCGACAAGTACGTCACCTCGATGGACGGCAAGATCACCGGCCAGATCAAGGAAGTGCACATCTATTCGAACGGTACCGTGGTGAAACTCAACACCGGCAAGGAGCTGTTGCTGGATGCGGGCGTGAAGATCTCTGCGACGCCGCCGGAGTCGACGTCGGGCGGCGACACAAGCTCGGATACCGGCAACACAACCCCCGAGGATACGGAGCAGACCACGTGAACCCGGCCGACGCACTCGACATAGGGCAAGCTGCCATCTGGACGGTCGTGGTGGCCTCATCGCCGGGCGTTATTGCCGCAATGCTGGTCGGCGTCCTGATCGCGCTGCTGCAGGCGCTGACGCAAGTGCAGGAGATGACGCTCACCTTCGTGCCGAAGATCCTCGCCATCCTGCTCGTCACCGCGCTTACGGCGCCCTTTATCGGCGCGGTGGTGTTCTCCTTCGCCGAGCAGACCTACGCCCGGATCCCGAACGGCTTCTGATACCTAAGGGTATCTATTTCTTGAAATTTCTCCGTCGCGCCCGCGGCGCGGAGACCTTCGCGCAAGCTTGATCGCCGACACTTCCCCCGGGTCATTCTGTGCCCAGGGGGACGTATGAGCACGGGCGTTGCCGTACAAGGTGCGGGCTTAGGGCAAAGCTACACGCGCGACATCGGGTTTGCGATCGGCATCATCGTCATCCTGACGGTGCTGTTCCTGCCGCTGCCGGCGGTCATGATCGACGTCGGCCTGGCGTTCTCGATCGCCTTCGCCGTGCTGATCCTCATGGTGTCGCTGTGGATCCACCGGCCGCTCGAGTTCTCGGCGTTTCCGACCGTGCTGCTGATCGCCACCATGCTGCGGCTGTCGCTCAACGTGGCGACGACGCGGCTGATCCTGTCCAACGGCGCCGAGGGACATACGGCGGCGGGTCATGTGATCGCCGGCTTCGCCAACTTCGTCATGGGCGGCGACTTCGTGATCGGCGTGGTGGTGTTCGTGATCCTGATCACGGTCAACTTCCTGGTCATCACCAAGGGCGCGACGCGTATCGCGGAAGTCGGCGCAAGGTTCACGCTCGATGCGATCCCCGGCAAGCAGATGGCCATCGACGCCGATCTCAATGCCGGGAACATCGACGAGAAGGAGGCCATGCGGCGGCGGCGCGAGCTCGAGGAGGAAAGCTCCTTCTTCGGCTCGATGGACGGTGCCTCGAAGTTCGTGCGCGGCGATGCCATCGCCGGCCTGATCATCACGGCGGTCAACATCTTCGGCGGCATCATCATCGGCGTGACGCGTCATGAGATGGATCTCTCGCACGCGGCCGACGTGTTCGTACGTCTCTCCGTCGGCGACGGTCTCGTCACGCAGATTCCGGCGCTGATCATCTCGCTGGCCGCGGGCCTCCTGGTCTCGAAGGGCGGCACGCGGGGCTCGGCGGAAATGACCGTATTCTCCCAGCTCGGCAACTATCCGCGTGCGCTTGCCGTCGCGGGTGCCGTGCTTCTGGCGCTAGCGGTGGCGCCAGGCCTGCCGTTCCTGCCCTTTGCGTTGCTCGCCGGCGGTCTCTTCTTCGTTGCCACCTCGATCCCGAAGAAGATCGCCGAAGCAAAAGCTGCCGAGGACGCCATCAAGCAGGAAGCCGAGCGGCTCTCGCAAGCGGAGCAACGCGACTCGGTCAAGGAGCAGCTCAAGACGGCGGAGATCGAGATCGCGCTCAGCAAGCAGCTTTCGACCTCGCTGCTGGCTTCGCAGGGCGAGCTTGCGCACCGGGTCAGCCGCATGCGGCGCGCGTTCGCCAAGCAATACGGGTTCGTGGTTCCCGACATCCGGGTCGCCGACGACCTGTCGATTCCGGCCAAGACCTATCAGATCAAGATCCACGGCACCGTGGTGGCGTCGGAGGAGCCTCGCATCGGCGACGTGCTCGTGATTACCGGCGATGGGCCGGTGCCGGACGTTCCCGGCGACGAGGCGCGCGAGCCGGCCTTCGGCATGAAGGCGCTCTGGGTGTCGGAAATGTTCGCCAACACGGTGAAGCGCGAGGGCTTCAACCCCGTCGATCCGATGTCGGTGATGCTGACGCACCTGCGCGAGGTCATCCGCGGAAACCTGTCGCAACTGCTCTCCTACAAGGATATGCGGTCGCTCATCGATCGGCTCGAGCCCGAGTACAAGCGTCTCGTCGACGAGATCATCCCGTCGCAGCTTTCCTACTCGGGGCTGCAGGCGGTGCTCAAGCTCCTGCTCGCGGAGCGCATCTCGATCCGCAACCTGCATCTCATCCTGGAGAGCATCGCCGAGGTCGCACCCCATATGCGCCGGGCGGAGCAGCTTACGGAGCACGTGCGCATGCGCATGGCCCAGCAGATCTGCGGCGATCTGGCGGATGCGGGCGTGCTCAAGGTTCTGCGGCTCGGCAACCGCTGGGATCTCGCCTTCCACCAGAGCCTCAAGCGCGACGCGAAGGGCGAGGTGATCGAGTTCGATATCGATCCGCGCCTGATCGAGCAGTTCGGCGCGGACGCGTCGAAGGTCATTCGCGGACTTCTGGATCAGGGGCACCAGTTCGTGCTGGTCTCGGCACCCGACGCGCGACCTTACGTGCGCATGGTCACCGAGCGGCTGTTCCCGACCCTGCCCGTGCTGTCGCACCTCGAGATCGCGCGCGGTGTCCAGGTCAAGGCGTTGGGTTCGATCTCGTGACCACGATCACGCCAGGAATGGTTCTCGTGACCTTCCTCGTGTTCTGCCGCATCGGCGGCTGCCTGATGCTGATGCCCGGCTTCGGCAGCGCGCGGATCCCGGCGCAGGTGCGGCTGTTCCTCGCCGTTTCCGTGACGCTGGCGCTGGCGCCGCTGCTCATCCCGGTGATCGAGGGTGACCTCGCGAAGGCGACGGTGCCGACGGTCGTTCAGCTCATCGCGTCCGAAACGCTGATCGGCGCCCTGCTCGGGGTGATGGCGCGGATTTTCTTTCTGGCGCTGCAATTCATGGGCACCGCGGCGTCCATGCTGATGGGGTTCAGCGGCATGGGAGATGCGCCGATCGAGGACAACGAGCCTTCGCCCGCGATCGCAACCATGCTGACGCTGACCGCGACGGTGCTGCTCTTTGCGACGGGACTGCATGTGGAAGTGATGCGGGCGCTCGTGGCGTCGTACTCGGTGCTCACGGTGACGGATTTCTTCAACCCGCAATTCGCGCTCGCGAAGGTGACCGATGCGGCGTCGGATTCGTTCATCCTCGTGGCCCAGTTGCTGTCGCCGTTTCTCGCCTATTCGCTGATCGTCAATTTCCTGTTCGGTATCATGAACAAGTTCACGCCCGTGATCCCGGTCTTCTTCGTGTCGGCGCCGTTCCTGATGGCGGGCGGGCTACTGCTGCTCTACGTCACGTTCAGCGAGGCGCTGACGCTGTTCCTGTCGGGTTTCCAGATGTTCCTTGCCAACGGGTGATCCATGCGCGACCGCGTGCGCAGCCTGAAGCGCATTCTCGAGGTTCAGCGGCATCTGCATAACGTGGAGGAGCTGAAGTTCGCGCGACTCAAGCAGAAGGTCGATCAGTGCCGGAGCGAGCAGCAGGCGCTGTCGGACGCGCTTTCCGGGGAGGGCGCGCTGCACGGCCTGTTCCTCGACATGACCGTACGCCGGATCAAATCCCTGCAACAGGAGGAGGGCCGGCTGATGCCCGAACTCGAGGCGCAGGCACGAGTGCTGGTCGAGCACGGCGGGCGCATGCGCAACTCTGAGCGTCTTTCGGAGGAGCTTTCGCGCGAGGTTCGGCGCGAGGAGGAGCGGCGCGATCTCGAAGCGCTGCTGGAAGCCCGGCTCGCCCAGGACAGCGCAAGCTCCGAGCAAGACCAGTGAGTCATGGTCGGGAAAGGACACTGCGTGGAGACAGGTTTTGACGGCGGAGCTTACAATCCGACCCGTTTCCGAGGCGCCGGCGACGAACGCGCCGCCTCTCGCGCCGCGTGTTGCAAACGCGCAGAAGCCGGCTGATGCCGCGCAGAAGTTCGAAGCCTTCGTGTTGCAGTCCTTCATCCAGGAGATGATGCCCGAAACGCAGGAGAGCGTATTCGGTGGCGGCATCTCCGGAGATTTCTGGAAGTCCATGATGGCGGAGAAGGTCGCCGAGCAGGTCGCGGAGCGGGGTGGCCTGGGGATTGCCGGGGTTATCCGCGCCACGCATCCCGCTGCGGCGCGGCCTCCCGGATTCAATCCGCTCGACGTGCTCGATCACGCTTCAACCTTGAATGGCGTCGCGGATCAGCTCGACGCCAAATCCGTATCCGGAGAGTAGCCATGTACCAGCAGTCCTCAGCCCCGATGCAGACCCCGCGCCTGGATGGCGCCGTTCCGATCGCGCGCGGTTCCGCGCCGATGCTCGAGGTGACGATCCAGCGGCTCGAGGAGATCGTCGACCAGGAAACGATGGCCTTGAAGTCTCGGAAAGCGGTCAATCTCAAGGAGTTCAACGACCGCAAGAGCCAGGCGCTGCTCGAGCTGACACGCTCTCTGCGTCACGTGCAGGGCGGTGCTCCCGATCCGGCGCTCGCAGCGCGTGTCGGCTCGCTCAAGGTGAAGCTCGCCATCAATCAGGCGGCGCTCAAGGTGCATCTCGAGGCCGTGCGCGAGATCTCGACCTCGATCGCGGATGCCATCCGGCAGGCTGAGTCCGACGGCACCTATACGCAGGCGATCTCGTCGTCCTCCAAGCGCCCATGATGAAGTATCTGCTCGGCGGGCTTTGGGCCTCGGTGGTGTCGCTTGCAGCGGCGTTCGGCATGCTGCAGTGGCAGCAAGGCGGCGCGCCGGCTGCTGCTCCGGAAGCGGAAACCAAGGTCGAGGAGTTCCGGACCAAGGCCATCAACGTGCCGATCATCGGCGCCGGCACGATCCAGGGATACATGGTTGCCCAGTTCGTGTTCACCGTCGACGCGGCCGCGCTGCAGAAAATGCGCGTCAATCCGGAAGTCTATGTCCTCGACGAGGCATTCAAGACCATCTACGCGGGCGAGCAGGTCAATTTCCAGAACATGAAGAAGCAGGATCTGCCGCTTCTCGCCAAGAAGCTCGGCGAGAACGTCAACAAGCGGCTCGGCACGAATGTCGTGCAGGACGTGCTGATCGATCAGCTCTCCTATATCCCGAAGAAGGACATGCGCGGCGGCAGCAAGGGTTGAGGCCGCGGCCCGTGTCGTTCGGGCGGGGTGGTTGTGGCCCTGGATGGCCGGGTCAAGCCCGGCCATGGTGTGTATGGGGGTGGCCGCTAGCGGCTGCGGCGAGCGATCGCGTTTAAGAACGCCGTCAGATCCAGCGCGCATTGCGCTGTACTGATCACCGCACGTTTGCGGGAAATCGAACCGCCTCCCCTCACACCTCGTCCGCCCTTGAGCGGCTATTCAGAGAGGCGCAAGAGTAGAGAGTTAGAGTGTATGACCCTGGAGGCCCGGGTCGAGCCCGGCCGTGGTGTTTAGCGGATGCACCGAGAATTTGGCGCGGGCTCAGCGCTGCTGCTGTGCCTGCTGAGCGTCCTCGGTCGCGTCGGTCAGGGCGCGGGCGACATCCTGGAACGGATCGACGCTCGGCTGATCGGTCAGCGTCTGCTTCATCACCTCGTAGAGCTTCGGGACGATGTCGATGGCCTTGTCGAGCTCGGCATCGGCGCCTTTCTGATAGCCGCCCATGAGGCGCAGGTCGCGCGTGTCCTCGAAGTGGGAGATCATGGCGCGCAGCATCATGACCAGCTTTCGCTGCTCCGGCGACCAGACGGCGTTGGCGAGGCGCGAGACGGAGGTGAGCACGTTGACGGCGGGATAGCGTCCCTGGTCGGCGATCTTGCGGTCGAGAACGATGTGGCCGTCGAGCGTGCCGCGGATGCTGTCGGCAATGGGGTCGTTGTGGTCGTCGCCGTCGACGAGCACCGAGAAAACGCCGGTGATCGAGCCGCTGCCCTCGGCGCCGGGACCCGCGCGCTCAAGGAGCTTCGGAAGCTCGCTGAACACGGACGGCGTGTAGCCGCGCGCGACAGGGGCTTCGCCGGCGGCCAGCGAAACCTCGCGGGTGGCGTGGGCAAAGCGGGTCACGGAATCGACGATCAGCAGCACGCTGTCGCCCTGGTCGCGGAAGAACTCGGCGATGGCGAGCGCGGTCTTTGGAGCCATGCGGCGCATCATCGGGCTTTCGTCGCCGGTGGAGACGACGGTCACGGCGCGGCTGCGGTTCTGCGCCAGCGCGTCCTCCAGGAACTCGCGCACCTCGCGGCCGCGCCCGCCGACGAG
>JAFKKW010000262.1 GCA_017304275.1 Hyphomicrobiales bacterium
ACGGCGGCTCGGCCGAGGTTTCGGTGGCGATGCGCGACGTGCTGCTGTCCCGGCGTGGCGTGGGGTTCTCCTGTCGCGGACCCGGGTAATCGACCGCGGGATCTTTAATGCGAGATTGCGAGGGGCTCTGCCCCTCGTGCTCCCCGCCAAGGGCGCCGCCCTTGGAACCTTTGACTTGAGCCGGCATGTTGGCCTTGGCGCCGTATTTGCGCTCGCCCTTGAAGCTGCCGGCCTGATCCTCGACGGATGACTGTCGGGCGAGAGGATCATCGGCAATCGCCAACTCCGTCTCGCGCAGGCGCTTGATCTCGTCGCGCAGGCGGGCGGCGGTCTCGAACTCGAGGTCGGCGGCGGCCTCCTTCATGCGCCGCTCCATATCCTCGATGACGGCGGCGAGGTTGTGGCCGACGGTCGGGCTGTCGGCGAGGCCGGCGTCCACCGAAACGTGGTCCTGCTCGTAGACCGACGAGAGAACGTCCTGGATGTTGCGCTTGATGCTTTCGGGCGTGATGCCGTTGGCTTCGTTGTAGGCGAGTTGCTTCTCGCGGCGGCGGTCGGTCTCCGCCATGGCGCGTTCCATGGAGCCGGTGATGGTGTCGGCGTAGAGGATGACGCGGCCATCGACGTTGCGCGCGGCGCGGCCGATGGTCTGCACGAGCGAGGTTTCCGAGCGCAGGAAGCCTTCCTTGTCGGCGTCGAGAATGGCGACGAGCGCGCATTCCGGAATGTCGAGGCCTTCGCGCAGGAGGTTGATGCCGATCAGCACGTCGAAGGCGCCGAGGCGCAAGTCGCGGATGATCTCGATCCGCTCCAGCGTCTCGATGTCCGAGTGCATGTAACGGACGCGGATGCCGGCCTCGTGCATGTACTCGGTCAGGTCCTCGGCCATGCGCTTGGTGAGCGTTGTGACGAGCGAGCGGTAGCCCTTCTTCGCAACCTGGCGCACCTCGTCCAGGAGGTCGTCGACCTGGCTCTTCGCGGGACGCACCTCGACCTGCGGATCGATGAGGCCGGTCGGGCGGATGACCTGCTCGGCGAAGGCGCCGCCGGTCTCGTTCAGCTCCCAGCCGCCGGGCGTCGCCGAGACGGCGACGGTCTGCGGGCGCATGGCGTCCCACTCCTCGAAGCGGAGCGGGCGGTTGTCCATGCAGGAGGGAAGGCGAAAGCCGTACTCGGCGAGCGTGGCCTTGCGCCGGTAGTCGCCGCGGAACATGCCGCCGATCTGCGGGATGGTGACGTGGCTTTCGTCGACGAAGACGAGCGCGTTGTCGGGCAGGTACTCGAACAGCGTCGGCGGCGGATCGCCGGGGTTGCGGCCGGTCAGATAGCGTGAGTAGTTCTCGATGCCGGCGCAGGAGCCCGTCGCCTCCATCATCTCCATGTCGAAGACGGTGCGCTGCTCCAGGCGCTGGGCTTCGAGCAGCTTGCCGGTGTCGTACAACTCGTTGAGGCGCTGCTTCAGCTCGGCTTTGATCTGCTTGATGGCCTGTTGCAGCGTCGGCTTCGGCGTCACGTAGTGCGAGTTGGCGTAGAGCTTGATGAGGGCGAGGTCGTCGGTCTTCTGGCCGGTCAGCGGGTCGAACTCGGTGATGCTCTCGACCTCGTCGCCGAACAGCGAGATGCGCCAGGCGCGATCCTCGTAGTGGGCCGGAAACACCTCGACCGTGTCGCCGCGGACGCGAAAGCTGCCGCGCACGAAGGCTGCGTCGTTGCGCCGGTAGTGCAGCGCCACGAGGTCGGCCAGGAGCTGGTCGCGGGAGAGGCGCTCGCCGAGCTTCACGGCGAAGGTCATGGCGGTGTAGGTCTCGACGGAGCCGATACCGTAGATGCACGAGACCGACGCGACGATGATGACGTCATCGCGCTCGAGCAGGGCGCGCGTGGCCGCGTGGCGCATGCGGTCGATCTGCTCGTTGATGTCGGCTTCCTTCTCGATGTAGGTGTCGGTGCGCGGGACGTAGGCCTCGGGCTGGTAGTAGTCGTAGTAGGAGACGAAGTACTCGACCGCGTTCTCGGGAAAGAAGCTTTTCATCTCGCCATAGAGCTGTGCGGCGAGCGTCTTGTTCGGCGCCAGGATCAGCGCGGGGCGCTGGGTGGCGGCAATGACCTGAGCCATCGTGAACGTCTTGCCGGAGCCGGTGACGCCGAGCAGCACCTGGGTGCGCTCGTGCTCGTTCACGCCGGCGACGAGATCGGCGATGGCGGCAGGCTGGTCGCCCTTGGGCTCGTACTCGGAGACGATCCCGAAATGACGTCCGCCCTCGCTCTTCTCCGGACGCTCCGGGCGATGCGGCATGAACATCGGCATGTCGCCGGATACCAGCGGGTGTGCGGCGATCATCGGCTGGCGGGCGAGGATCTCCTTGGCCCGGTCGGTGCGTTCGTGCGGGCGGGTGAGGATGGCGTTCAGGCTGTCGCCGAGGCTTTCGCCTGCCACGGCGCGCGGGGGCAGCGGTCCCTGCTGGCGGAGGGCCGGCAACTGCTTCTTTGCCGTTTCCGTTTCGTGGCGCGCCTGCTCGGCAAAATAGGCTGGCGCGAATTCCCCCAACGGACCGGTGGCCGTGAACGACGATTGCGGCGCTTCACCGAAGCCCGGTGTTCCTGCCCGCGTTTCCACGCGCGGCGGCGTGGGTT
>JAFKKW010000263.1 GCA_017304275.1 Hyphomicrobiales bacterium
CCCGCTTTACCGTGCGTTTCGCAAAACCAATATGAGTAGTCCTGTAGAATCATAACGCGCCGCTTGCCATGCGGCCAACCCATGCAGCGAGGGTTCTCATGCGCCTTGTCCTGCTACCATTCCAGCCGCGTTACACTCTGCTGACCCTGACCACCCTCTGCACGCTGGGATTCGCAATCCTCGTCTGGCAGAACCCGCAAAACATGCTCGCGGTGGCAATCTTCGCCATAGTCGCGACGATGACGGCGATCGGCGTTCACGATCTCATGCAATCGCGGCACGCGATCCTTCGCAATTACCCGATCGCAGCGCACCTCCGTTTCATACTCGAGGACATCCGCCCCGAGATGCGCCAATACTTTTTCGAAGCGGACAAGGACGGCTCGCCGTTTCCTCGCGACAAACGCGCCATCGTTTATCAGCGCGCAAAGAAGGACCTCGATAAGCGGCCTTTCGGCACGCAATACGACGTGTATGAAAACCGCTACGAGTGGCTGCACCACTCGATGGCGCCGAAGCCTCCCACGCGCGAGCCCTTCCGCGTCCTCATCGGCGGCCCCGACTGCAGTGCGCCTTACGCGGCCTCCGTCTTCAACATCTCGGCCATGAGCTATGGCTCGCTGTCGGCGAACGCGATCCTCGCCCTCAATCAGGGCGCCAGGATGGGCGGCTTTGCGCACGACACCGGCGAAGGCGGCGTGACGCCCTACCATCGCCGCCACGGCGGCGATCTGATCTGGGAGATCGGATCGGCCTACTTCTGCTGCCGCGACAAGCATGGAACGTTCTCGCCGCAGAAATTTGCCGCGATCGTCGCCGACCCGCAGATCAAGATGATCGAGATCAAGCTGTCGCAAGGCGCAAAGCCGGGCCACGGCGGCGTGCTGCCCGGCGCCAAGGTGACGCGGGAGATCGCCGACATTCGCGGCATCGAGGAAGGACGAGACTGCATCTCGCCTGCCCGTCATTCGGCGTTCTCGACGCCGCTGGAGCTGATGGCGTTCGTCGGAGAGTTGCGCCGTCTGTCAGGCGGCAAGCCGACAGGCTTCAAGCTGTGCGTCGGTCATCCCTGGGAGTTCCTGGCCGTCGTCAAGGCCATGCTTGAGACCGACATCACGCCCGACTTCATCGTCGTCGACGGTAAGGAAGGCGGCACCGGCGCGGCACCGTTGGAGTTCATGGACCACCTCGGCATGCCGCTGCGCGATGGCCTCTCGTTCGTGCACGCCGCCCTCGTCGGCGCCAACCTGCGCGACCGCATCCGCATCGGCGCCTCGGGCAAGATCATCTCCGCCTTCGACATCGCGCGCGTCATGGCGCTCGGAGCCGACTGGTGCAACGCCGGCCGCGGCTTCATGTTCGCGGTCGGCTGCATCCAGGCCCAGCAATGCCACACCGGCAATTGCCCGACCGGCGTCACGACCCAGGATCCCATGCGGCAGCGCGGCATCGTCGTGCCGGCCAAGGCAGAGCGCGTCATGCAGTTTCATAGGGAGACCATTCGCGCCCTGGCGGAGCTGATCGCCGCGGCGGGCCTCGAGCATCCCGGAGAGTTGAGGCCGCACCATTTCATGCACCGCGCCGCCCCGGATCGCGTCGAGACATTCGCACAGCTCTATCGCCAGCTCACACCCGGCGAGCTTCTGTCGGGCACCGCCGACCCGCGCTTCCGCGAGGCTTGGTTCCTGGCCCGTGCCGACAGCTTTGCGCCTGCCCCGCCGGCCGCGCTCTCGCGTGCCGCCGAGTAGGAACGTCACGAGTAAAGACGTCAGTCGCCGCGACGCTTGCGGCGGCGCTCTTACCGATGGGCTCGCTTGTCGCGATAGCCAAGCTCCTTGCAGAACGCGCTCCGCGTCCCGCTGAGGCATCCGTAACGCTCGAGCAACTCGGCATCGCGCTCGCTGATCGGTCCGCCCGCGCGGGCGTTGGCGCGCGCGCTCTCGACCTCCCAATAGGAATCCGCGTGCGCCGCCGCCGGCCCCAGCGCCAACATCGCGAGCACGCCGAGCGCCGTCCATGTCTGCCGCATGATCCTATCTCCGCTAAGCACTTTTCTCTCCACGTAAGCCTCCCCAGCGCCCGTATCAACACCCGCCTTGCCTGCTGACTAGCTGCCCGCTCGCTACCCCTGTTCCCTGCGGAATAGCGATCCATCTCTCCACCCGGCAATACTCCCCCATCAACACCGCGAGACTTAACCTTGCGAGAAGGGGAAGACGTGCCATGTATTCTAGCATCCGCACCATCACGCTCGCTGCGGCGGGCCTCATCATCTGGACCTCCGGCTCCGACGCCGCCACCACCGACCCGACCGGAATATGGTTCGACCATAACGGCCGCGGCGCCGTCGAAATCGCGCCCTGTGGCAGCGGCAACGGCCTGTGCGGCTATGTCGTACACATCAAGGAAGCCAAGAACGCAAGCCGCTGCGGCCTGCAGATCCTGGGCAACGTGACGCAGAACGGCGGCGGCTGGATCTACAGCCCGGAGCGCGGCAAGAAGTACAGCGTCGAGCTGACGCGCATGAGCGACGACAAGCTGCGCGTGGTCGGCAATGCCGGCTCGTTCTTCAGCAAGACCTTCACCTGGAACCGCGCGCCCGACGACA
>JAFKKW010000264.1:0-2608 GCA_017304275.1 Hyphomicrobiales bacterium
TCACTTCCATGAGCCGCTCGGCGTCGTCGGGCAGATCATTCCTTGGAACTTCCCGCTGCTTATGGCCTGCTGGAAGCTCGCGCCCGCGCTCGCCGCCGGCAACTGCGTCGTGCTGAAGCCCGCCGAGCAGACGCCCATGAGCATCATGGTGCTGATGGACCTCATCGGCGACCTCCTGCCGCCGGGCGTGCTCAACGTCGTCAACGGCTTCGGCGTCGAGGCCGGCAAGCCGCTGGCGCAGAACAAGCGCATCGCCAAGATCGCCTTCACGGGCGAGACGACGACCGGCCGCCTCATCATGCAGTACGCGTCGGAGAAAATCATCCCCTGCACGCTCGAGCTCGGCGGCAAGAGCCCGAACATTTTCTTCGCCGACGTCGCCGATCACGACGACGACTTCTTCGACAAGGCGCTCGAAGGCTTCGCCATGTTCGCGCTCAACCAGGGCGAGGTTTGCACCTGCCCCTCGCGCGCGCTCGTACACGAGAGCATCTACGACCGCTTCATTGAGCGCGCCGTAAAGCGTGTCGAAGCCATCAAGCAGGGCCATCCGCTCGACTCCTCGACGATGATCGGCGCCCAGGCCTCGAACGACCAGCTCGAAAAGATCCTGTCCTACATCAAGATCGGTCAGGACGAAGGTGCGCAGGTGCTGACGGGCGGCTCGCGCAACATCATCGAAGGCGAGACGGTCGAGGGTTACTACGTGAAGCCGACAATCCTCGCCGGCAACAACAAGATGCGCGTGTTCCAGGAAGAGATCTTCGGACCCGTCGTCTCGGTGACGAAGTTCAAGGACGACGACGAGGCGCTCGCCATCGCCAACGACACGCTCTATGGCCTCGGCTCCGGCGTGTGGACGCGCAACGGCACGCGCGCCTACCGCTTCGGCCGCGCCATCCAGGCAGGCCGCGTGTGGACCAACTGCTACCATCTCTATCCGGCGCACGCCGCCTTCGGCGGCTACAAGCAGTCGGGCATCGGTCGCGAGACGCACAAGATGATGCTCGACCACTATCAGCAGACCAAGAACATGCTGGTCAGCTACAGCCCGAAGGCTCTGGGCTTCTTCTAGAGCTCACGCGCTCTAGATATCGGTGAGACCGATGATCGACGCTTCGGGCCGATGAGGCCCCAAGCGGTCATGGTCCGAAAGGGGTCGTGACGGGCCCGGCCAGGCTCGTCAGGATCCGGTTCCCTCCGAAGCAGCGCGGCCGCAAGGCCGCGTTGCTTTTTCGTTCGGCCCCCAGAAACTGCAAACAAGGAAAACGTCTTTCATGTCCGATGCCCGTCCGACGCTCCGCTCCCTGCTGGCCATGCCCGATACGCCGGCCCCGCTCTCGAAATCGGCGCTGGTGCTGATCGATTGCCAGCAGACCTATCGCGAGGGGATCATGCAGCTCGAAGGCGTCGAGCCTGCGCTCAAGGAATGCGCCACGCTGCTCAAGCGCGCGAGAGAGGCCGGAACGCCGGTCATCCACATCCAGCACGACGCCGGGCCTGGAACGCCTTACGACACCAAGGCGCCGATCGGCGCGATCGCCGACGTCGTCGCGCCGGCACCGGGCGAGAAGGTCATCACGAAAACGTATCCGTCGTCGTTCGAGGGCACGGATCTCGACGCGGAGCTGAAGCGGCTCGGCGTCACCGATCTTGTGCTGGCGGGCTTCATGACCCATGTGTGCGTGAACTCGACGGCGCGGGCCGCGTTCAATCACGGATACCGGCCGACGGTGGTCGGCAATGCGACGGCGACGCGCGCGCTGCCCAATCCGCTCGGCGGCGACATGCCGGCCTCGGCGGTGCACGACGGAGCGCTGACGGCGTTGGCCGACATGTTCGCGATCGTGGTACCGTCCGGCGAGAAGGTTCCGACATAAGGGCAGCGTCCCGAGGAGGTAGCATGGTCGAGCGCGTGACGGCGACACCGGAAGCCATGGCGATGATCGAGAAACTCGGCGGCCTGCACGGGCCGCTGCTGTTTCATCAGTCGGGCGGGTGCTGCGACGGCTCGGCCCCCATGTGCTACCCGCGCGGCGAGTTCCGCGTCGGCGCGCAGGACGTCTATCTCGGCGAGATCGGCGGGCAGCCGTTCTACATGGGCGCGGCGCAGTTCGATTACTGGCAGCACACGCATCTCATCATCGACGTGGTGCCGGGACGCGGCTCGGGCTTCTCGCTCGAAGCGCCGGAAGGCGTGCGCTTCCTCACGCGCTCGCGCGTGTTTACGGATGCGGAGTACGACGAGCTCGAAGCGCTCGGGCCTCCGCCGACCGGCGCGGAGCGACCGGCGGCTGCTTAGGGCCTTTTTTCCTATCATCCCGGCCGAAGCGAAGCGGAGAGCCGGGACCCAGCGCAAGGCCCGTCGAAGACGCAATCGATTATTGCGGTCGAAGCTTCTCCTGGGTCCCGGCTCGGCGTTTCCCCCGGCTCAAGGCCGAGATCAACTTGGCCGGGATGACAGGGTTTATTTCTTCGGCGTGACGATCAGCTCGGAGGTCATGGTGGGCTGGTGGGTGGCACAGACGATACTGTGCCGGCGCGGCTTGTCGGCGGTGAACGTGACCTTCTGTACGTGGCCGCGCTTCAGTTCGAACACCTGCCCGTA
>JAFKKW010000264.1:2623-3629 GCA_017304275.1 Hyphomicrobiales bacterium
GCGCCGTTGATGCCGACGAACGTGAGCGTCACCTGATCACCCTCATCGACGAAGATCTGGCGCGGCTCGAAAACGTAGGCCGCGATCTCCCAGCGTCCTGTGTCGTCCGGCTTCTTCAGCACATAGCCGCCACCTTCGGGAAGCGGCGTCTCGGGAAAGGGTTCCTTCTCGACGTTCGCGCCGCCCTTTGGTTCCACCGCGGTGACTATGATGTGGCGCTCGGCGGCAGCAGCGCCGGATGCAGGATGAAGAAGGAACGCGCCGAGCGCGAGAGCCTGCAATATGCATGAACGAACAATCATCGTGCGCCTCCATCGGTTTCCGCCACTTTTGGAGGTGGCGGACCGAGCGTCAACGATGGCTGCTACCTAGGGAGGCCGCTCCGTGCCGTGAACGTTGTCGGAGATGTCGTCCGCCTGCACACACGAGCCCGCCATCGAACGGCCGGCGCGAGTCATCCCCTCTGCACTGGCGGCGCGAGCGCGCGGAATGCTCCTGGCAGCCGGATCAGTGCTTGCTGCGCTTGCCGCTACCCGATGCCTTCGCCGTCTGCGGCGGCGCCGGTTGATAAGCGCGAGCGTTGGATTTGCTGGTGCCCGCCACATCCTCAGCCAAAAAGTCAGGGCCGTCCTGCGCCATCTGCGCCAAAGCGGCCGCGGCCTCCGCATCGGCCATCGTGGATTTGCCGTGCATATCGGCCTTGAGCTTCTGAAGCCCCTTCAACGACAGGGGGTCCAGGCCCGCGCCGCCTTCATCCAGGTGCGCGAAGATCTGCTTCTTCATGCGCGGCTCCCAGAACAGCTTGATGTGGTTCGCGATGCCGGCGATGGCCCTTTCCTCTCCCTGGGAGCGGAAGAACTTGCCGATATCGTTGGCCATGCGGACCAGCGCGTCGTTAGGGGAGTGCATGCGTCTTCTCCTGGCGGTCGCCGTCGCCAGGTTGCGCGGCTAGCTTGATGCGGTGGGAATGCGTGAAAATCTCGAAGGCGTCGGAACGCGCGATCGC
>JAFKKW010000265.1 GCA_017304275.1 Hyphomicrobiales bacterium
ATCTTGCGCCGGTGCCGCAGGGAGCCACGGCCGGTCAGGCCCTGCGCAACACGATCGATCTGGCGCAGCATGCCGAGGCTCTCGGCTATCACCGCTACTGGCTGGCGGAGCATCACAACATGCCGGGCATCGCCAGCGCCGCGACCGCAGTGGTGATCGCGCATGTGGCGACAGCGACGTCCCGCATGCGGGTCGGCGCCGGCGGCATCATGCTGCCCAATCACGCGCCGCTGGTCATTGCCGAGCAATTCGGCACGCTGGCCGCGCTGCATCCGGGGCGCATCGATCTCGGCCTCGGCCGCGCGCCGGGCACCGACATGCGCACCGCGCAGGCGCTGCGCCGCAATCTCGACAGCGCCGCCAACAAGTTCCCGCAGGACGTCGTCGAACTGATGCAGCTGATGGGGCCTGTCAGCCCCGAGCAGAAGGTCATCGCCATTCCCGGTGCAGGAAGCAACGTGCCGGTCTGGCTGCTTGGCTCCAGCCACTACTCGGCGCATCTCGCAGGCATGCTGGGCCTGCCCTTCGCCTTCGCCTCGCATTTCGCGCCGGACATGCTGCTGACGGCGCTGGAAATCTATCGCGACCGCTTCGAGCCTTCGCAGTACTTGGACAAACCCCATGCCATGGTGGGCGTGATGGGGGCTGCGGCCGATACGGATGCGGAGGCGGACTATCTCTTCACCTCGATGCAGCAGTCCTTCGTGCGCCTGCGCCGCGGCACGCCCGGCGCCTTCCCGGCACCGGTCGACGACATGGATCCGCACTGGAGCGAGAACGAGCGCATCAATGTCGAGCACACGCTGCAATATGCCGTCGTCGGCGGACCGGAAAAGATCAAGCGCCGCATCGCCGACTTCCTGTCGATCACCAAGGCCGACGAACTGATCGTCTCGATGCCGATCCATGACATGGAGGCCCGGCTGCATTCCGTGCGGCTGTTTGCCCGGGCACAACAGGCGCTGGCGGAAGCGGCATAGCGGAAAAAGCCACCTTGAAGCGCCTCAACCTTCAGGCTGCGGGCAAATCCGCCCCGTCTCTTCCGCATCATGGCTCCTCGGCCCAAAACCGAGAGTGACAAAGGCGGGCGGGCAGGTTTAACGACAAACAAAAAGCCGGGCCCCTGCGGCGCCCGGCCCTTTTCACTGGCGTCGTCGATCAGGCCGAAAGCTTGGCCATCACTTCGTCGGAAACCTCGAAGTTCGAATAGACGTTCTGCACGTCGTCATCGTCTTCCAGCGTATCGATCAGCTTCATCAGCGACTGCGCCTTTTCCTCATCGACCGGCACGGTGTTCTGGGCCTTCCAGATCGCCTTGACCGTCTCGGCTTCGCCGAGCTTGTCTTCCAGCGCCTTGGAAACGTCGCCGATATCCTCGAAACCGCAGATGATCGTATGGCCGTCCTCGTCGGTCGTCACGTCCTCGGCGCCAGCCTCGATGGCAGCTTCCATGACGGCGTCGGCATCGCCGACCGAAAGCTTGTAGGTGATCTCACCGACGCGGTCGAAAGAGAAGGAGACCGAACCGGTTTCGCCGAGCGCCCCGCCGGCCTTGGAAAAGGTCGAACGGACGGAGGAAGCGGTGCGGTTGCGGTTGTCGGTCAGCGCCTCGACGATGACGGCAACGCCACCCGGGCCGTAACCCTCGTAGCGGACTTCCTCGTAGTTCTCGCTATCCGCGCCCGAGGCCTTCTTGACGGCGCGCTCGATATTGTCCTTCGGCATGGACTGCGCCTTGGCGTTCTGGATCGCCAGGCGCAGGCGCGCGTTCATCGACGGGTCAGGCAGGCCCGTCTTTGCCGCGACCGTGATTTCACGGGCAAGCTTGGAGAACATTTTCGACCGCACGGCATCCTGCCGACCCTTGCGGTGCATGATATTCTTGAACTGTGAATGGCCAGCCATGGCACCCCTGTCTCATCTGTTCGGCGCCCGTTTCTCTGGTCGCCGGCGGTGTGCGGGGCGTGTCGCCGCGGTAAAGCGTCGCCCTGCCGCCCCGATTTTCGGAATGCCGCCTTATAATTTCATTGCTGGCGCACGTCCAGCAGTCCCGCAAACAAAGCGGTGCCCCGCATCAGTCGGGACAATGCGACCTCGGACCGCTTCCGGCGACGCGGTCCGCCGAGGACCTCGGCCCGGAGATACTTCGCCGCTGGCACGCCTTTCTGGCCGAAGTCCTTCACGCCGATCTCGAACACCGTCCGGTCGGCCGTCGCGGGGCGCCACCAGAAGGCGCCGAGCGTCCAGCGGGTCGGCCGGTCGAAGACGCGGGCGGCTTCCGTGGACAGAAAGCCGCGGGAGATGAAGCCCGACGACGTGGCGCTCCCGGCCGTGGCCCTTGCTGTACGGGTGAGGGCGACGACGCGGGCGAAGCCGAGTTGCTTCTCCGCGTGGCGGAATGCCGAAAGCAACGCCGTAGCGTTGTCATCGATCGCCAGCATCACGCCCCACAACGACAGCGCCCGGCACGAAGTGATTCCGGCCGGGCGCGATTCGTCCTATGGGCGTGGAGGCTGACTCCAATGCCGCACTCCGTCAACCGCCTCGCCCCAGATCGGGCCGCTCGCCCACGGCGACGTCCTCCATCCTCGGCCGCGCCCCTTCC
>JAFKKW010000266.1 GCA_017304275.1 Hyphomicrobiales bacterium
TATCGGTCCCCGCGCGGTGGTCAGAATCGCACGTTATTGCAGTTGGCAGCCCGGCACCACTGGATTGCGACACCAATCCACGGGCGAGCCCAGCGCTGTCTATACGCGAGACGCGCCGCCCGAAAAATGGGGTGGGCGGCGGCGTCAGCGTCGCAGGCCGTGCACGGCGCGGCCTAAGTGCTTCCGGAAAAGTGGGAACCGGGTCATGGCGAAGGCGTCACGAAGTCCGATAAGAAGCACGGCCAAACAAAGACCTGGAGCCGTTCCCCGATTCCAACAAAACCGGAACGGCTCTAGATCCCCTGATCCGGGCCGGTCTGGCTTCCGCTCGGCGCCTCCGGCTGAGCGGACGGCGCCTCGGTAGCCGGAGCCTCGGCCGGTGCCGGCTCGGGCGCCGATGCCTCCGCGGGCGCCTGCTTGACCTCTTGCACCTTGGGAGCGCTCGGCGGCATCACGGGACCGGACTTCGGTAGACGGCGCATCACGTAGACCGTCGTCCCCGGACCGACGTGCTCGGCCAGATGAACGACATGCGCATTGTTCATGCGGAAGCAGCCCGACGACGACGCCGTCCCGATCGACTTCGCGTCATTCGTACCGTGAATGCGGTAGAGCGTATTGCCGAGGTAGATCGCCTTGGCCCCGAGCGGATTGTTGAGCCCGCCGGTCATGCGAAGCGGGAGGCCGCGCTTGCGCTGATGCATCTCCTTGGGCGGGATCCAGTCCGGCCAGTCCTCGATCCGCGACACGTGTTCGACGCCGCTCCAGGCAAAGCCCTGCTTGCCGACCGCGATCGGATAGACATAAGCCGAGCTCTGCGAAAGCGTGTAATAGAGCTTGCGGCCAGCCGTATCGATCACGATGGAGCCCGGCTGGAACCCGTTCTGAAACGACGTCGTCTGCGGCGTCTTCGGCGTGATCGAAGGCCGCCCCCCGCCCGAGGACAGCGCTTTCGGAGTCACAACCATCGCCGGCTCCGCGCCGAGATAGGAGGGCTTACCGGCCCGCGGCGGCGCCTCCCCCCACATGCCGAACTGACTGAGACCCTGCGCCGAAGCCGGCATAGCCAGACCCAACGCGACGAAACCGGCGCTCAATGCGAGCGCAAGCGACCTGAAACTCAACATCACAACCTCTGATCCGCACAATTCATGGATCCGCCGGGGGGGCGGTGCTCTCTAGATGGGCGCACTATATCCAACCTTCCAGTCCCGTACAGTCACCGACCGGAAGGCATTGATAACAAAGCGCATAAACATCTAACGAACGCATCCGAAACACCAGGGGCACAATGCGGCATGGCGCGCAGGCATCGTACGCTGCAACCAGCAGGCCGCGTCCTTGAGTTAATCGTCCGCGAAGCTCAGTCATACGTTCAGTCATACTTGCGGAACGTATGCCAGGTTCCGTCTGCCCCGATCGCAATCCGCCACCATGACCATTTTTTGGCGGCCTTCTGGGCCGTGACCGCCGCCGGCGGCATGATGCGGTAGAGGTCCACCTCCTCGGCCGGCTTCAGCCCGTCGAGCGGCAGCTCGGCAAGATAGGGCCACACATAGACCTGCGTGTTCTCGGGGTCCTTGCCGATGGCGAGGCGCGCCGGCGGCAGCGCCAGCAGATTGGCCAGGACGGCCAACACCTCGCGACCCTGCCCGTCAGCCGAGATCTTTTTCCAGTACGCGATCGGATCGTCGTTGCCGGCGCCGAAGTCCGGTTTGATCTCGTTCCACGCGATGGCGTCCTTGAGCTCGGCGACCTCGCCCGCATGCACGGCGGCGAGAATCTGCTCGCGCATGTCCACCACGCTCTGAGGCACCGTGCCGTGATAGGCGCGTTCCTTGGCCGCGGCGCGCGGAAGCCCGTTTTCCCCCGCCAGCGCCCGGAAAGCCGGGCCGGCGCCATGGACAAGGCAAAGGGCCGCCGCTACCAATAGGACAACACGGCGGCCGGACCGGACCAGCCGTCGAAGCCGTATCGCAGAGGCCCTCTTTGCGGCGGCAAATCTGGGGCCTTGAGCGCTCTGCTGTTGCTGGGCAGCGAATCCGGCGACCCTGTTTTCGCAATCCATGAGGCCCGCTAATCCTTTCATCGTCCGAATGAAGCCGGATCCAATTCGAGGTGCAATGCCGGAAGTCGATCGGGCGCTGTCGCCGCGGTGGCGCGCATGCAGCTAGTCCCCAACCTCCTCATCATCCCCGTTGGAATCCTGATTGGGATCCTTGTCGCGGCCCCGGTCGGTCCCGTCAACGTGCTCTGCATCCAGCGCGCGATCGAGCGCGGCTTCTTTGGAGGTCTCGCCGCCGGCATCGGCGCCATGCTCGGCGATGGACTGATCGCGCTCTTCGCCAGCCTCGGCGTCGGCGCCATCTCGGGCGCCATCGAGTATCATCGCGCTGCCATCCAGGTTGTCGGCGGCTTGGCGCTGGTGGCCTTCGGCATCAAGCTCTATTTCGCTTCGCCCCGGCTTCAAAGCGTCCGGTCTGACGCGGAAAGCGCGACGTCCCTGCGCGACTATGCCTGGGACATCCCCAAGACGTTCTTCCTGACCATCACCAACCCGGGCGCGTTGCTGGGATTGTTTGCGATTTTCGGCGGCGTCTCCACC
>JAFKKW010000267.1 GCA_017304275.1 Hyphomicrobiales bacterium
CCACGCCGGGGAAACGGTTCTTGTCCACGTAGTCACGCAGGCCCAGCACGCAGGCCTGATACGCGGCGGCGTCGCCTTCGGTCAGGCGGTGCACGGCGCCTTTCGCGCACGACCAGCCGGAATCCGACTTCGTCCAGTCGGTGACGGCGATGTGCTCCTCCCAGGCCGGAAGCTGGACCGCGAGCGCCCGGTCGGCGTTGAGCACGAACGAGGCGCCGTCGAACACCAGCTCGTCCTGGCCGCCGACCTGATTGACGTAAGCCAACGGCAGGCCGGTCTCGGTCACGCGCGCCACGGCGACGTTCATGCGCACGTCGGGCTTCTTCCAGTCGAACGGCGAGCCGTTGGGGACGATCAGGATCTCGGCGCCGCATTCCGCAAGGCACTCCGTGACCTCGTCCTTCCAGATGTCCTCGCAGATCGGCACGCCGATGCGCACGCCGCGAAAGTCGATCGGACCCGGCAGCTCGCCGGCGGTGAACACGCGCTTCTCGTCGAAGACGCCGTAGTTGGGGAGATCGACCTTGAAGCGAACGGCCGCGACCGTGCCGCCGTCGAGAAGCGCGACCGCGTTGTAGATGGCGCCGTTCTCCGGCCACACGGTGCCGACGAGCACGGCGGGGCCAGGGCCGAGGCGCGCGGCCAGAGCCTCGACGCGAGTGCGGGCGGCGGTGTGGAAGGCCGGCTTCAGCACCAGATCCTCGGGCGGATAGCCGGTGTAGAACAATTCGGAAAAGACGATCAGATCGGCGCCCTCAGCCGCCGCCCTGGCGCGCGCGTCGATGAGCTTCTGCTCGTTGCCCGCGAGGTCGCCCACGATGGGGTTGAGCTGTGCGAGCGCAATTCTGAGGGAGGTGGTCGCCGAGGGTGTATTTTTGCTCATGGCGGCAAGATTTAGGGCCGCTGCCGCCGCGGGTCCAGCGGCATCGGCGCAGCGGCCGCAGGTCCGCTGACCGACCGTCAGCCTATGCCCTGCAAAAAATGCAACCCCATGCCTCCTTTCGTCCGGTGGACCCTGGCGGCGGCAATCAGTACAGATGGGCTCCCCCGAACGCCGGGTCATCCATCCCATGCTTTCCGTCCTCTCCATCGTCGCCCCGGTCTTTGCGCTAATCGCCAGCGGCTACATCGCGCGGCGCATCGGCGTGATCGGGCTTGCGGCGGTCTCGGAGCTCAACCGCTTCGTCGTCTATCTCGCCCTGCCCGCGCTGCTGTTCGACGTCATGGCGCATGCCAAGGCTGCCGACCTGGCGCAACCGGGGTTCATCGCCGCGTTCGGACTCGCGTGCGGCGCCGTCTTCTACGGCACGCTGGGCGTCAGCATGATCGCCAAGCGGCCGCTCGCGTCGGCGAGCATCGACGGCCTGCTCGGGTCCTATGCCAACACCGCCTACATGGGCTTTCCGGTTCTGCTCATGCTGTTCGGAACGGACAGCCTGGTGCCCGTGACCATCGCCTCGATCCTGACCGTGTGCGTGCTGTTCGCGTCCGCCATCGTGCTGATCGAGATCGGGAGCCACAGCGACCGCAACCCCCTGCGGCTCGCGCGCAAGGTCGGCGCCTCTCTGGTTCGCAATCCCTTGCTCATCGCGCCGGTGCTTGGCGCGCTCTATGGCGCGACGGGGCTCGGGTTGCCGGCAGCGGCCGAGACCTTCCTCAAGCTGCTCGGCGGCGCTGCGAGCCCGCTGGCGCTGGTCGTGATCGGGCTTTTCCTCGGTGAGCCGCGCCCCGTGGCCGCAGCGGAACGGAGCGCCGCGCTGCTCCTCGCGGGCGTCAAGCTCGTCGTGCATCCGGCCCTGACCTGGGGGCTCGCAACCGCGCTCGCGGTACCGCCAAAGCTCGCGGCCATGGCGGTGCTGCTGGCGGCGATGCCCACGGGCACAGGCCCCTTCATGCTGGCCGAGTTCTACAGGCTGCCGGCGGTCGTGACGTCGGCTGTCATCCTCGTTTCGACGCTCGGCGCCCTCATCACGCTTCCGATCCTGATGCTCGCACTCGGCGTGGTCGCTCAACCTTAACGCTTGTGGAATGGCCTAAAGGCGAAGGAGCGGCGAGGCCCACCCCCCTTGTGCGGACCCCTGCCATGGGGCACAGCATGGGATACCCCAACCGGAAGGCTGATCCCCATGCGCCTCGACGCCATCGCTATCGGTAAAAACCCTCCCGAGGACATCAACGTCATCATCGAGGTATCGGTCGGCGGCGAGCCGATCAAATACGAGATGGACAAGGCATCGGGCACGCTGGTCGTCGACCGGTTTCTCTACACGCCGATGCGCTATCCGGGGAACTACGGGTTCGTGCCGCACACCCTGTCCGAGGATGGCGATCCGATCGACGTGCTGGTCTGCAACACGCGCACGATCGTGCCCGGCGCGGTGATCAACTGCCGGCCGGTCGGGGTGCTGGTGATGGAGGATGAGGGAGGCGGCGACGAAAAAATCATCGCCGTGCCATCGCTGAAAGTGTCGCGCCGCTACGAAAAGATCAACGACTACACCGATATGCCTTCGATCTCGCTCAAGCAGATCGAGCACTTCTTCGCGCACTACAAGGATCTGAAGCCGGGCAAGTGGGCAAAGC
>JAFKKW010000194.1 GCA_017304275.1 Hyphomicrobiales bacterium
ATGCCGACCGTTTTGCCGTCGGCATGGTGGGCGAGCCCCCGTGCCGCGATCCACACGATCGTTCCGTCCTCTGGCCGTCTGATCCGGTAGGCGACCTCATAAGGCGCCTTCCGTTCGAGGGAGGCCTCGACGATGGCCTGCGCAAGCTCCCGGTCCGGCTCCAGAATAAGAGCGCGCATGTCCGTCCATGTCATGACCGGACCGGGCTCGAGTCCCAAAATATCGGCGGCATGCACGGACAGGGTCACGAGATCGCTCGCGGCATCCCATTTCCAAAATCCAAGGCGTGAGAACTCAATGGCCTGGAGTAGCTGGTCGCGGTCCTGCTCCGACTCTAGGGACATGCAAAGCCCCTCACCGGCGTGGCCCCGACATGGCGCAGCTGCGGGCTGCGCGGCAGGATGCGGAACGCGAAAGCGCATCGCCTAAAAGCTACGCCTCCCCTGTTCCCTTCGCCGCTCATTCTGTCCGCGCTCGCCATTCCGGCCCATTCTTTGGCATTCTTTATACTTAATTGAGCTCCGTCCGCGCATTGCGAACCGGCGCCTGTCTTCGCATCATCATCCTGGCGGGATTGTCGAGCAAAATCGAGCTGGTCGTACCCTCGGACTCACGTTTCCGCTCCGCCGAACCCACACTAACGCTCGATGCGTGCAAAAGGTTCCCGGGATTCTTTCGCGACACCACCACGCTCATTGTCGCCCGAGACGGTCCAGGCATCTGCCCATGGCGTCGGCCCAGTGCGGGAGACGAATGCCGTGCACCGCGGCGACGCGCCCGCCGTCCAGGCGAGAGTTTGCCGGACGCGTCGCCGGCGTCGGGTATTCCGCCGTGGCGATCGGCTGCACGTCTGCGCCTTTTCCGCCGCGCGCGCGCGAGGCAGAGAAAATAGCGCTGGCAAAGCCCGCCCAGCTCGTGTCTCCGCCGCCGGTCACGTGAAATATGCCATAGAGGCCGCGATCCGCCGGCGCGGATGCGACACCGCGCGCGATCGTCACGCAGGCGGCCGCGAGATCCGGTGCGTAGGTCGGCGCTCCAAACTGGTCGCTTACGACGCGAACAAGATCCCGGTCGGCCGCGAGGCGCAGCATCGTGCGCAGAAAGTTGGCGCCCTCGTGCGAGAACACCCACGAGGTTCGCAGGACGACGGCCCTCGGGCTGGCTGCCAGCACGCGTTCCTCTCCCGCACGCTTGCTCGCGCCGTACACGCTCACGGGAGAGACGGGATCGTCCTCCCCATAGGGGGTGGGCTTTCGGCCATCGAACACGTAGTCAGTCGAGATATGGATTATCGGCGCGCCGATGCTCGCCGCGGCGTCCGCGACGTGACCGGCGCCGGCGTCGTTGATCAGAAAGGCCCGCTCGCGCTCGGTCTCGGCCTGGTCGACAGCCGTGTAGGCCGCGGCGTTGACGACGACGTCCGGCCGTGCCGCCTCGATCGCGGCCAGGACGGAGGCTCGATCCGCGAGATCGCAGGAGGGGCGCCCCAGCGCGATCACCTCGACGCCCGGCGACTGCATGCCTTGCAGGGCGCTCGCAACCTGCCCTCGTGTCCCGGTCACACATAGCCGCATGCTGGCGCCTTCCCGCGAGGATACCAAAATCACGCGCTCGTCGCCGAAAGGCCGAGACGTTCGCCGTCGTAGACCTTCTCGCGCAGCGGACGCCACCACCACTCGTTGTCGAGATACCAGCGGACCGTGCGCTCAATTCCGGTGTCGAACGTCATCTGCGCACGCCAGCCGAGCTCGGTCTCGATGCGGGTCGCGTCGATGGCGTAGCGGGCATCGTGTCCGGGACGATCCGTAACATAGGTGATCAGGCCGGCATGGGGAGCACTGGCCGGACGAACGTCGTCGAGGATCTCACAAATGCGCGTCACGACATCGATGTTGCGCCGCTCATTGCGGCCGCCGGCGTTGTAGGTCTCTCCGACGATCCCCTTCTCGGCGACGAGCACCAGCGCCCGGGCATGATCATCGACATACAGCCAATCGCGCACGTTGGCGCCCTGCCCGTAGACCGGCAGCGGCCTTCCTTCCAGCGCATTGAGGATCGTCAGCGGGATCAGCTTCTCGGGGAAGTGGAACGGCCCGTAGTTGTTCGAGCAGTTGGTGATGATGACCGGCAGGCGATAGGTGTGCCACCAGGCGCTCGCGAGGTGATCCGCGGCGGCCTTCGAGGCCGAGTACGGCGAGCGGGGATCGTAGGGCGTCTCCTCGCGGAACAGGCCCTCCTCGCCCAGCGATCCGTAGACCTCGTCGGTCGATACATGGAGAAAGCGGAAGCGCTCCCTGGCATCGTCCTTTAGGCGCGACCAGTAGGCGCGCGCGGCTTCGAGCAGCGTGAACGTGCCGACGATATTGGTCTGGATGAAATCCGCGGCCTCCGTAATCGAGCGGTCGACATGGCTTTCGGCCGCGAGATGCATCACGACATCGGGCTTGAACGTGCCGAAGGCGTCATCCATGGCGACCCTGTCGGAGATGTCGGCCTGCAGGAAGCGGTATTGCGGGCTTCGGGCCACCGCCTTCAGGGAATTCAGATTGCCGGCGTAGGTCAGCTTATCGACGTTGAGAACGTCACACTTCAGGTCCGTGACGAGATGACGAACCACAGCCGACCCGATAAAGCCGGCCCCGCCGGATACAAGAACACGCAAGCGAGAACCCCAGTGTTGCCTTGAAACTGTCTCTGCAAAGTATCATCCATATCAGCCTCGGGCACGGGTGTTCCCGAAATTAACGACACCATGAAGAAAAATGCGCCGGCTTTCGAAAGTGCCCGGCGCACGTCTCCCCCGCAGTGGCGCCCGGACCGGTGCCGCCCGACTTGCATCACCGACGCGGTCTCAACCATGACGGAAGATCGCGCGCCCATCTCCGGGGCTTATGATTGACACGCGCGGCATTTAGGTTCTGATCGCGGCAGGATTTTCAAAGAGATTTAAGGACCCCCCTTGAGCGTTGATGTTCGGCCGCTTGCCATTCCCGACGTAAAATTGATCTCACCGCAAAAATTCGGCGACCATCGCGGCTTTTTTTCCGAGACCTACAGCAAGCGCGGCCTTGCCGAAGCGGGCATCGCGCTCGACTTCGTGCAGGACAATCATTCCCTTTCGGCCGCAAAGGGCACGATGCGCGGATTGCATTTCCAGACCCCGCCGTTCGCGCAGGACAAGCTCGTGCGCGTGACGCGGGGTGCCATCCTCGACGTGGCCGTGGACATCCGGCGCGGCTCGCCGACCTACGGCCAGCATGTCAGCGTCGAGCTTTCGGCGGACAACTGGCATCAGCTTCTGGTGCCGATCGGATTTGCGCACGGGTTCATGACGCTCGAGCCCGATACCGAGGTTCTCTACAAAGTCACCAACGTCTATGCGCCCGAGTGCGACCGCGGGCTTCTCTGGAATGATCCGGACCTCGGCATCGCATGGCCGACGGCGGCCACCGACGCCGTCCTTTCCGACAAGGATCGCAAGCATCCTCGGCTTCGCGACCTCACGGATGCATTCTACGACGGTGAGGAACAGGAGACCGCGCGATGAGGGGTATCATTCTGGCAGGAGGTGCCGGCACTAGGCTGCACCCCGTAACGCTGGCCGTCTCCAAGCAATTGCTGCCGGTCTACGACAAGCCGATGATCTACTACCCGCTGACCACGCTGATGCTGGCAGGCATTCGCGAGATCCTCATGATCACCACGCCCGAGGACCAGGCGCAGTTCAAGCGGCTGCTGGGCGACGGCTCGCAATGGGGGCTTGCGCTCTCCTATGCCGTGCAGGAAAAACCGCGTGGGCTCGCGGATGCGTTCATCGTCGGACGCGATTTCATCGGAACGGAACGCACGGCGCTGGTGCTCGGCGACAACCTGTTCTTCGGCCACGGATTGACCGACCAGTTGCGGCAGGCGGCGGCGCGCGACCGCGGCGCGACCGTGTTCGCCTATCAAGTGCGCGATCCCGAACGCTACGGCGTGGTTCAGTTCGACGAGGCTGGCAATGCTCAATCGCTCGAGGAAAAGCCGAAAGCGCCGCGCTCCAACTGGGCGGTAACCGGACTTTACTTCTTCGATCAGCGCGTCGTCGACATCGCAGCCGGGCTCAAGCCGTCGGCGCGGGGCGAGCTCGAGATCACCGACGTCAATCGCCAGTATATGGACTGGGGCGAACTGCACGTCGAGCGGCTCGGGCGCGGCTACGCCTGGCTCGACACGGGCACGCACGATTCCCTGGTGGAGGCGACGGAGTTCGTCCGGACCATCCAAAGCCGGCAAGGCGTCGGCATTGCGAGCGTCGAAGAGGTCGCCTACCGCATGGGGTTCATCGACGCCGCCAGGCTGCGCGCGCTCGCCGAGCCGCTGATGAAGAACGGCTACGGCGCTTACCTGATGCGGGTCGCGGAAGAGGGGTGAGGCCTCGGCATTTTCGTGGTGGCGGCGCGGAGCGCAGACGGCTTCCGAACCGTCGCGCACCGCGGCTTTCGCGAACGGGCGTGCAAAGACCGACTATCAGTTCAGCACGTGGCGTCCGGTGATGACATCGCGCGTGAGGCCGGAGTCGTTGGCCACGCCGGAGACCGTCCCCGTAATCGCCGAGACGTAATCGAGGAACTTGACCACCTCGACCGAGTCCGCGTTCGACACGTAGATGATATCCTTGTGCCGCATCTGGAAAGCTTGAGCGGCAAAGAAGCTCGACGGATCGCGGTAGTTCGCACGATAGACCGTCGGTATCAGGCGCTCTCCGGGCGAGAACTTGGTGAGGTCGACGCCCATTTTCTCAAGAGAGTCGCGATATTCCAGGCGATAGAGGAATACCTGGCGCGGGTCGGCGCGCGCGTCCAGCAGGCCGCCGGCCTTCGCCACAGCCTCGTTCAGCGACAACCGCTCCTGGTCGAACGTAAACTGGCCGGTCAAGCCGCTGGTCTGCCCAACAGACCCGAGCGCACCGATCGCCACATACTTCTGCTGGTCGCGATAGACGTAGATCGTATCGCCGGGGGAGACATAAATGTTCTCAGCCGAGTTGCGCACCAAGCTCGGGAAATAGACCGTCGCTTTCTTGTGGCCACGCTGGAGAGTCACAAACGACTCGTAGCCCGGATATTTGATACCGCCGGCCCTCGAGATCATGTCGAGGATGCGTTCGCCGCCGAGCTGGATGGGAAATTTGTTGGCGCCGTTGATCACGTCGCCGACGACAGCTACCTGGGGCGCATTTCGCTCGACAAGCGAGAGCACGACCTGCGGCTCGATCGCCCGTTTGTTGAGCTTGCTTTCGATGTCCTGCTCGATCTCTTTTATCGTTCGCCCCGCCGCGACGATCTCGCCGGCATAAGGCACGGTGATCGTCCGCGATTGATCGACATGCTGGGACGGCAGCGTGACGTAGTTTCCAGGGCGGATGCCCGCCTCGGCCGGAATGAACAAGCCTCCAGCCGCCGATTCGAATACGGAGACTTGAACGATATCGCCGACGCCAACGCGAATTACCGGGGGCGGTCCGCCACCGGTTCCAAAGGATCGGAAAAACGAGTCAAAGCTGACGTCGCTCACGTGCTGCAGCACGTTCGAATCGATATCGACCAGGGCGTAATCGAAGGCTACGGCACGGCGATCGCTGACCAGGGAAGCGGTGGCGCTGCCCGCTATGTCTCTATGGTTCGGACCATCCACGGGAAGCTGGCTGCACGCGGCCAGCAGGCCGCACGCGACAGCACACAACGCGCGTGCCACGAGCCTCATAGAGCGCTCCCCCTGCCGCCCACCAGAGTAAGAAATTCAAGCAATGGAATTGGCCCCGCATCAAACAACTCAAAACAATGTCGTTACAACAACGCAGGCGACGACTAAAAATCAGCTCGGAACTCAACCGAGACCCAAACCGGCGAGCGCCGGGAACAACCGATGCTGGTTTGATTTCAGGCGAAACGCCACACGCTGGCGACATTTCCCTGCTTTGGATCTTCGCGCTTTACCCCCCCAATGCGGCAGGCGAACAGCTTCCCGCATGATTCGACGTAACTGATTCGGAGCAGATCGCGCAACGACGCCCGGTCCCTCTCCGCACACACTCCATTGGATGGTCGCGGAGTTCGGGCAGAACGCGTTACTTGCGATGCAATCGGGCCACAAAAGTGCGTCAGGCGCCGGTAGTTGACGGACCAACGATCCGCGCGGGGGCGCCCCACGCGTTCATGCCTACCGGCACGTCTCTATTGACGAACGACATCGCTCCGATCACCGCTCGGTCGCCGATCGAAACGCCCATCTCAATGATGGAATTGAGACCGATATAGACCGTTGCCGCACCGTGTCCGCGTGGACGTGCCTATCGGCGCATTAACTCCTGAATCTTGTCGATGCGCTGCTAAAATGCGAGCGTGGAATTAAGGTCGACCGCACAGCGCCATCGACTGTGACGAGCGACGATGGCAAAACGCTCTCGCCGGGGCGGGGCAACCTCGAGTCGCCCGGGAACACGTATTATGAGCAGAGGAACGACGGGTCTCGTGCCAAAACCGGCCGTCATGTGTCTACAATCCGTTATTTGCGTTGAAGGCGCCAGCCGCTAACTTATGTCAACGATCATTCCAGTCATCCTTTCCGGCGGCTCGGGCACGCGGCTGTGGCCGATATCCCGTGCCCTATACCCCAAGCAGCTTGTACGCGGCCTGGTCGCGCCCGGTGAAAGCCTGCTGGGCGCAACGCTTACGCGCATCTCCCCGGGCCCGGATGTCTCCGCTCCGCTCATCGTCTGTAACAATGCGCATCGCTTTCTGGTGCGGGAAGAATGCGAGCGCGCCGGAATCGCACCCGAAGCGCTCATTCTCGAGCCGGTTGCGCGCAACACCGCCGCGGCAATCGCGATTGCAGCGCTCTACGCAGCGGCCAAGAACCCCACCGCCATCCTGGTCGTGATGCCGTCGGACCATGTGATACGCGATGCGGAACGGTTTCGCGCCGAGATGGTGCGTGCGGCCGATGTCGCCGCGAACGGCCGGATCGTTCTGTTCGGTATCCGTCCGACCGAGCCGCACACGGGCTATGGCTACATTCGTCTGGGCGCTCCGCTCGAGGGGAGCGAAGGCGCATTTGCCGTCGCGCGCTTCGCCGAGAAACCCGACAAAGAGACCGCGGAAGCCTACGTCACCGCAGGCGACTACCTCTGGAACAGCGGCATTTTCGTTTTTCGCGCTGACGTCTTCATCGAAGAGCTTGCCCGGCTCGCGCCGGACGTCCTCGAGGCCGCGCGCGCCGCCATCGAGGGGGCCGTCGCCGATCTCGGGTTCCTGCGTCTCGACGCTGCCAGGTTCGCCGAAGCGCCATCCATTTCGGTGGACTACGCGGTGATGGAGAAAACCGACGCGGCGGCCGTGATCCCGCTCGATATCGGATGGAGCGATCTCGGCTCGTGGGCGGCGTTGTGGGACAACGCGCCGCGCGACGGCAGCGGCAATTTCGTACGCGGCGAAGCGTTCCTCGAGGATACGCGCAACTGCTACATTCACAGCGAACGCGCGCTCGTCTCCACCATCGGTCTCGAGGACCTCGTGATCGTCGACACGCCCGACACCGTGCTGGTCGCGCACAAATCCCGCTCCCAGGACGTTTCGCGCATCGTGTCCCGCCTCAAGGCCGCAAACCGGACTGAGCACGAGCAGCATGTCCGCAACTACCGCCCGTGGGGATACTTCGAGACGCTCAACATCGGGTCGCGTTTTCAGGTCAAGCTCCTGCACGTGAAGCCCGGTGGCTTGCTTTCACTGCAGATGCATCACCATCGCTCCGAGCACTGGGTCGTGGTACAGGGCACCGCAAAGGTGACGGTCGACGGAAAGGAGCGCCTAGTCCAGGAAAACGAGAGCGTCTACATCGTCGCGACGCAATGGCACCGTTTGGAGAACCCCGGCAAGATCCCGCTGGAGCTCATCGAGGTTCAGGTCGGGACCTATCTCGGCGAGGACGACATCACGCGCAGCGACGACGTCTACGCGCGCGCGCCGGACGAAACCCTGTAGACCCAGAACGTCTTCACGAACGAGCCTTTGGACGCACGAAAAAACGGCATGCGTCGTACTCGTATCGTCAGTTGCCGCACGGTGACGTCGGACGTGTCGAGCGTCTCATCGGTGTTAACGAAAAGTAATAATATCGATCTCTTGTCGCCTGAAAATCATACTCAAACCAACGTGCCACACTTCCCTTAACCTCATCTTTACTGTAAGGTGCTCCGCGGTAGCACATCTCTTAGTGCGGCGTTAGGTGTTTCCCTATGAGTTATATTTCTGAGGCCCCGCGAGGGGCCGCTATTGGTGCGCGGCATTCGGCTTGGTTGTTTTATTATCAAAACGTTTCCGCGATCGCCGCGGTCCTGGATTGCATCCTAATCGTCGCTTCGAGCGTGGCTGCCGGGGTCGGATATCATCTTGCAACGACGGGTGGAGCAGGCGACCTGCAGAGCTATGCCGGCATCGGCGCGAATAGTGCGCTCCTGTTCGTGCTGTTCGCCAAGTCGCAAGGGATGTACCGCGCGCCCTCGTTGCGCCTGTCGCGTCGGGTTCGCAGCATCGTCGTTGCGTGGTCCGTCGTCTTTCTTTCGGTCATAGCGCTGCTGTTCCTGCTGAAGCTCGGCGAGAGTTACTCGCGCGGCGCCATGCTTGGCTTTGGCGCGCTTGGCTTGATCATGCTGATCGGGTCGCGGGTCCTGATCGCCAAGACGCTCCGGGATGCGGTTGCCCGCGAGAGGATCCTCCCCGGCCCGACCGCGATCGTAATCGGGGACTCTGCTGAGCTGGCAGCCTATCCCAAAAGCGAGCTGTTGCGAGCGTACGGTGTGGTCGAGATCGGCCGGTTTGAGCTTCCGCAGGGTGACGTCGACGATCCAGGCGTGCTGGCTGACAGCGTTGCGCGTCTGAACTTCGCAGTGAACGCGGCGCGCGTATCGCAGGCGGACAGGGTGCTGACGGCGCTGAAATGGAGTGATGCGGCGCGCTACGATCTTGTTCGTAACGCGCTACGGGCGCTGCCGCTGCCTGTGATGCTGCTGCCCGACCGTTCGGCGCGGGCGATCCTGGCGCAGCCGATAATCGAGGTCGGCTCCGAGGTGGCGGTGGAGCTGCAACGCACGCCATTGACGACCGCGGAACGGTTGCTGAAGCGGATGTTCGACGTCGTGGCGGCCAGCGGATTGCTGCTGCTTCTGTCGCCGCTTCTGCTGTTGGTGTCTGCGGCGATCAAGTTTGAATCACACGGGCCGGTCATTTTCCGGCAGCATCGGAAGGGGTTCAACGGGCGTCCCTTCGCGATTTACAAGTTCCGGACCATGACGGTGTGCGAGAACGGCGCCTCAATCCGTCAGGCGCAGGCCAACGACAAGCGCATCACGCCGCTGGGAGCGTTGCTGCGCTCGACGAGCATCGACGAGCTGCCGCAGCTGATCAACGTGGTTCGCGGCGAGATGTCGCTGGTCGGTCCGCGTCCTCACGCGATTGCTCACGATGACGAGTACTCGAAGTTGATTGCGAACTACGCGTACCGTCATCACGTCAAGCCCGGCATCACGGGGCTTGCGCAGGTGAAGGGGTTCCGCGGCGAGACGGCCGAGCTCGAACTCATGGAGCGTCGCGTCGATCACGACCTCTGGTACATCAACAACTGGAGCATGTGGCTGGACCTCTGGATCCTGGTCCGCACCTGCATTGTCGTGCCGCAGCGCTTGAATGCGCACTGATGGTTAGATGCCGTGGGGCACGAAAGTGCGCCCGCTCGCGCTTGAGGCCGTAAGCGGGCGGAGGTGCCGGTCGTTGCAGCTACCGACACCGCAATTGGGGCGAGACAGAAATCGGCCAACTATCTGCTGCTGGTCCGCGCAATGCACCCGTCTCTCGCTCGAAAAGCATAAACCCTTCCAATGGAAGGGCTTAAGTTTGAGTATAATCTCGAATCAACCAACGAGATAGAGAATGGACGCCCGCGGGGCTGCTCATCGAGATGTTACCCCTCCTATTCGGCCGAAAAGCATACGTCGAGGAACCGCGCCTTCCGGCATCGGTTCCAGAGGGTTCCCGCATCTACGCGATCGGCGACATCCACGGCAGGGCCGACCTCCTCGACCGGCTGCTTGCGCTGATCGATGAGGATTCCGCTCACGACAGGCCAGCCGTCGTCCATCTGATATACCTCGGGGACTACATCGATCGGGGGCCGGACTCGGCTGCAGTCCTTGAACGGCTCGCGACAGGACACAGCGACTTCGCACATGTCGGACTCGTGCGCGGCAATCACGAGGAAATGCTTCTACGATTCCTTGAGGAGCCTTCTACCGGGCCAGCCTGGCTGCAACTCGGCGCACCAGAGACACTCAGCTCCTATGGCATAGATCCCCTGAAGGCGGTGAGGAAGGACGGGTAGGCCGAGCTTTCCCGCCAATTGAACGAGGCGTTGCCTGCTCACCACCTCGCGCTGCTTGAGCACCTCGCGTCGTCCATCACCATCGGCGACTACTTCTTCTGCCATGCCGGCGTGCGTCCCGGTGTGCCCCTGGATCAACAACGGCCCGAAGACCTCGCCTGGATTCGATCTGCCTTCCTTGATGCCAAGTGTGACTTCGGCAAGGTCGTGGTTCACGGGCATACGCCCACCGAACGGCCCGACTTTCGTCCCAACCGGATAAATATCGACACCAGGGCCTATGCCTCCGGACGTCTCACATGCCTCGTGCTCGAGGGCAGCACGCGCCGCATCCTGTCGACGTGATGCGGCCACGCCGCGGAAACGCCCTCACGTCTCAGGTCGAAAATCCGGCCAAGCGCGATCCCTCTCGGAGATGTCGGTTACGGGCAACGGCCACGCGATGTTGAATGACGGATCATCATGGCGAAAGCCATCCGCAGCGGCCGGGGAATAGTATTCCGACATCATGTAATCGACCTCCGTATCCGGAGCGAGCGTCTGGAATCCATGGGCGAAACCCGTAGGCACGTAAAGCCGGCGGCCGTCGCCCGCGGTGAGTTGGTAGGCTTCCCACTGCATGTAGGTCGGCGACCCTCGCCGGAGGTCGATCAGTACATCGTGTATGGCTCCCGCAATGCAGCGGACGACCTTTACCTCACCATGCGGCGGGCGCTGAAAATGCATCCCCCTGATGGCGCCTACAGATTTCGTGTGCGACACGTTCTGCTGAACGTAGGTCGTTTCGAGTCCGGCGGACGCGAACTCGCGCAAGCAGAATGTCCTCGCGAAATAGCCTCGCTCGTCCCTTGCCGGCTCGATCTCGATGATCCTGACGTCCTGCAGGCGTGTTGTATGAAATAGCATTGCTATCCTGGTTCGGCTCTCGGGATCGGATATCCAATTTGCGGCGGGTCCGGAAGGCCAGCGCTCTCCCATTGGTTGCCCACGACATGGCTTGCCGGAGATTGAACACTTCCGGACGGGAGGTACGGCATCATCTGCGCGTAAATCAAGTCCGATTTCCGAAGGGAAATCACATACGCCGGGGCTCCTGCTACGTCCTGAGCCACCGCTGCATTTCTTCGGATCACAAAAGCGACCACTGCCCTGCCGCCACGGCCCAGATCATGATGGCGAGGTTGGTGGCTGCGTGGGCAGCGATGGGATCCGACAGGCGCTTCGTGCGGTACATCAAGAGGGCGTAAATCGCGCCGGCCAAGGTGGCGGCGAGCCACCGCTGGTGCATGAGCCCGAAAGCCAGGGATGATCCCACGAACGCCAACACGCTGAACCGACCGAAGCTCACGCTCTCAAATCGCGTCGAGATCAGCCAGCGTGCAAGAAACCCGCGGAAGGCAAGCTCTTCCGCAATCGGGACGAGTACGACCGAGCCAAAGGCGCGCAAGACGAGCCAAGCCGCCGCGGCCCCTGCCGGGAGCGCCGCAATCCATGCGGCGATCGGCGTCTCCCCGCCCGGATCGGTCGCGATCCATGCGACACCGACGGCGAGGCCAATCGTCACCGACGTTCCTGAGACCTTGCTGACGAGCGGTCTCAAAACATCTTGGAACCACCAGAGAGCGGCGGCGATCGCAAGCACCTTGACCGGATACAGCGCGTGATCATGAGGCGCGAATGCGGACGCGAGAATATTGGCCGCGACCATGGCCATGAACGGTGCCAGGTAGGGCAGCGTGTGGTCAGCGTGCGCCTCGGCTGCGACCGCGTTCACCGGTACGGGGCGTGTTGTGGCTACGGCTGCGAAAAATGGAACGCGGCGCGTGACGGCGACGATGCCGAGCGTCACGAACAGAAAACCGATCCAGCCCCCCTGCGAATGAAATCCCTGGATGGCCATCTCCGGAGAGACGTGTGCACCGATGCTGACAAGGATCGCGATGCGCAGCGTGTTGAGCAACCATATGGCTGCGACGCCCAGCGGCAGCAGCAGCAGCACGTTGGGGAAGCGCAACTCGCGCCGGAAGACCCATATGTAGATCGGCACGACCGTAAGAACGAGCGCGATCCCTTCGTAGCCCGAGCACGGGCCGGAGATCAGCACCTTGAAATCGCCGGCGCCAAGAAGTGCCTGCTCCGTGTCGAGCACGACGTTGGTCTCGTAGAGCGAGAGGATCGCGTGGGAGATGGTGAGCGTGGCGCCGGCCAGCGCGGACCAGCCATCCTGCGCAGCGTAGCCGAGCACGATCGCTATGCTTCCGCCCGCCAGCGCGACCATGATCTCGACGGGGACGATCTTAAGCAGTCTGCGCCAGAAGTCGGGAGGCGCCGCCAGGAAGGCAAGAGAGGCACCGGTCGCGAGTTGCAGACCGGCGCACGCGACCACCAAGGGGAACGGCGCGTCCGGCGTCTGCTGAATGACGGCGCGAACCGCGATGAGCGAGATGAAGAGCAAGACGTTGGCTGCGAAAACGCGTTTGAATGCGGATTGCGCCGTGGCAGCGCGATGGGCTTCAATGATCCGCGTGCGCTGAGGCCAAGCCATCACAACCAGCAAACAAAACGCAGAGATCGCGACCTTTGCCGCCACGTTGACATGCACGAGGGGATTTTCCCAGTACGTCAGATTGGGCTGTACGTGGAAAACGAGCGTAACGATGAGGATCTCGATCGTTGCCGTGAGCGCAAAAATCCAGAGCTGCCGGAAGGCGGATGTTTTCGACGCCATGACGGCAGCGGGTGATGACGCGTGCATTGTCGTCTAAGCCGTCGCCTTCCAACGTTGGGATTGGTCGCGAAACGATAACTTCGGATGTCGGCAATCGGATCGAGAAACGTTACTTGTTCCTCGTCCGGTTGAATATCACGATCGCGATGCTGGCAAGCAGGGCGAACACGGCGAGCGCGCCCGCACCGTCAAGCTCGGGCGCCGGGGACGCACCGCCGTTGCCGGGATTGCCATTGTCCGGCTTCCAGGGCCAAGCCATAGCGAAGGCCTGATCGATCGAAATCGCTGCATGTACCAGTAGCGCAAATGCGCACACCTTGAGCTTGGCAAACATGTCGCTCTCTTTTGACGCCTAAAACAATGACCCGTTCCTATATTATCGGAATACGCTTCCTATTGATACATCTCGTAAATGCGTGGTTAACCTGCTCAGACTGCCAGCTCGGGGAAACATCGGAATGGTATCCCGCCGACCTGCTCCCCTGAAGCAAGCCCAATTTCTCCAGCATTTCCGCTGGAGAAGGATGCTGCAGGCGTAGCGAACGCGTGCCTCCCGCAGTTCCTTCAGTGCGACGTGGTATTGATAGATTGGCAAAGGGCAAGAGTTGGCCCACCGAAGGCGGTCCATACGGGAGTCGAAGGAGTGGCGGTCGCCAGCTCATCGAGATATCGCGGGCGTGCCATGGCGGCAGCGACGATTGGCTTGCTCGTGTTCGCCGCTGCTACCGCCCGCCTTTTCGTCTGGCCCGACTTGGCGCCGTTACCATCACGAGTGGACGCAATTGTCGAGCTTGGCGGTTTTGGCATCCGCGACGCCGCTACGCTGGCGCTGGCGCGGGAACACAGGAGCCCCTTTGTTGCCCAGTCGACCGTCATAGAGGAGGCCGGCACCGAGAGGTGCCTGCCGCCCGTTCCCGGGGTCACCATCCTGTGTTTCCACGCCGATCCCAACACGACGCGTGGTGAGGCGCGATCTATCGGCCGGATGGCGCAACAATATGGATGGAAGTCGATCGCGATCATCACCACGCCCGACCACGCGTGGCGTGCGCGGCTACGGGTGGCAAGGTGCTTTCCCGGTGAGATTTATGTGAGCTTGAGCGCGATGCCTGCAACGCACTGGGCTTATGCAATTCCTTATCAGTGGGCTGCGACGGTCAAGGCTTTGCTGTTCGAGCCCGGCTGCTGAGGTCGGCGCCGATCAGTACGCCGCGGGCAGGCCGAATGCTACAATCCGGACAATAAGCGAGTTTACGTTAAGTTTTACTGTCATGCACCGGTGCGCGATATTGTCTATTCTGACTTGAAATTATGTCGCAAAACGCCGACGGCGGGGCCTAGCTTTTCAACGCGGTCGGCCCGCGCATGTGCGGCTGGTCATCGACGCGGAGCCGCAGTGCGAGCTGCTGGGTAGCGTTACCGAGATTCCGTCTGTTGTCGCAAAGGGGGTACGTTTGGCACCGGATCGGATCGACCTTGGCGGGACTTTCGTTGACCTGCGAACGCTGGACGAGGCCGTTGATACCATCGTGACGCGCGCGCGTGCTGCTGAGCCCGTACCGCTTGGCGTGATATCCGCAAACCTCGATCATATCCATCATTTCGGTCATCACGGACGTTGGCACGGCACGCTCGAGCAAGCCGCCGGAGGCGGCGGCATCCAGTGGCTCTCGCTTCTCGACGGCGCTCCTTTAGTCAATCAAGCGAAGAGGCTGACGGGCCGCTCGTGGCAAAGGCTCGCCGGCAGCGATTTGATCGATCCGCTTCTCGACGCTGCGGAAGCGCAGGGAGTGAGAGTCGGGTTTCTGGGCGGCTCGCCCGAAACTCAAGAGTTGCTCCTCAAGAGCCTGGCCAAGACGAGGCCGCATCTCAAGGTTACCGGCATGTGGGCGCCAAGCCGTGAGGTGATAACCGATCCCTCAGCGTCGGATGCATTGGCCGAGCAGATCAGGGCTGCCGGTGTCGATATGCTGGTCATCGGCTTGGGTAAACCCCGCCAAGAACTATGGATAGCCCGCCACGGTCAGGCTACGGGCGCAGGCGTGCTGCTGGCGTTCGGGGCGGTCGTGGACTTCCTTGCCGGCCAGATCGATCGAGCACCAAAATGGATGTCGGAAGCCGGCTTCGAATGGTCTTACCGATTGTTGCGCGAGCCGAGACGGCTCGCGCGCCGGTATCTTTTGGACGGGCCGATCGCCTACGCCCGCCTAAGGCGGCATAGCTCGGCGAAGACTGCGCGCGCCGATGCTCACGAGCCGCCCGGCAAAGATCGTACGCACGACGTCACCGCGGTCATCGTAACGTACAACAACAGGGACTCCATTGGCGCCCTTCTTGCCGACCTCGAGCGCGAGAGCGCCGATCTCAAAATCCGGATCGTCGTCGTCGACAACGATTCGCGCGACGGCACCTTCGAGGTCGTTGCAGGATACCCGAATGTCGTTGCCGTCCGAGGCGGAGGCAACCTCGGTTACGCAGGCGGCATCAACGCTGCGCGCCCGCATCTCGGCGACACAGGCGCTATCCTCGTGCTCAATCCCGATCTGCGGCTCGATCCGGGCGCGGTGAAGGCGCTCTGGCGCCGTCTGGCGCTCCCCGGCGTCGGGATCTCAGTTCCAAAAATTCTAGACGAGGACGGCAAAACGTATTTGTCGTTGCGGTTCGAGCCCGCGGTGCTCAGAGGCCTCGGCGAGGCGGTTGTGGGCGGGCGGCTCGCTGGTCGCCCCGATTGGCTCTCCGAGATCGATCGCAGCTCCGAATCCTATCGGTTCCCGCATGCGGTCGACTGGGCGACCGGGGCCTGCCTCATGGTGCGTCGCGACGTTGCCGAGACGGTCGGCGACTGGGACGAGCGGTTTTTTCTCTATTCGGAGGAAACCGACTACATGCGCCGCGTGCGCGAAGCGGGATGGAACGTCTGGTTCGAGCCGAGTGCCGTTGTTCGGCATGAAGGCGGCGGATCGGGCCAGTCTCCTCAGCTCGTCGCTCTGCTTGCGGTCAACCGCGTACGCTATGCCGAGGTCTATCACGGCCGCTGGTACGCAGCGGCGACTCGCGCGGTTACGTTGCTCGGTGAGGTTGCGCGAGCGGGCCTGAGCGAGGGCCATCGCACCGCCGCACGCTACCTCTTGTCCCGCAGCCGCTGGAAGACGCTTCCCGCTGCGACGTACACGACCATGCCCGGAAACGAGCCTCCGGCCCCATGGGGTGCGGTGATCATCCCCGCACACAACGAGGAAGCGGTGATCAGATCCACCCTGGCGCCGTTGCAGCCGATTGCAGCGGCAGGACAGATCGAGCTGGTGGTGGCAGTGAACGGTTCGACGGACAGGACGGCTGCCTACGCCGGCGCGTTCTCCGGCGTGCGTGTTTTGGATTTGGAGCGGCCGTCCAAGATCGCCGCGCTCAATGCGGCAGACGCCGAGGTCGGCTCCGGGCCGAGGCTCTACCTTGATGCCGACATCACCATCACGCCGGGAGCGGTGCGTGACGTTCTCGCGGTCCTGCGTCGCGGAGAGCGGTCGGCGGCGCGCCCGCCTTTTCGATATGATACCACGGGAGCGACCTGGCCGGTCCGCGCCTATTATCGGGCCCGCGAGCGGCTGCCATCGATCCGGCGTCATCTCTGGGGCGCGGGAGTTTACGGCCTAAGCGAGGCCGGACGATCGCGGTTTGGCCCCTTTCCGGAAATCCTGGCGGACGACCTCTATGTCGATTCCCTATTCTCGGCCGACGAGAAGCTGGTGGTCGATACCGACCCCGTGATCGTGCGAACGCCGCGTACGACAGCGGGGCTGCTCGCCGTGCTACGGCGCACCTACCACGGCAATCGAGGCATCGCCTCGGAGTTTTCGGATCTCGCCGGCAGGCAACAAAGCTCGTCGCAAACGTTCAGCGAGCTTCTGAGCTCGGTTGGTGGTCCCGCAGACCTTGCCGATGCGGCCGTCTATGCTGGCTTGGCGATTGCCGCGCGCCTTCAGTCTCGTCAGCCAACGAGGTGGGAGCGCGACGAAACGAGCCGCAGGCCGGACGTGATAGACGCCGGAGGCGTTGGCAATGACGTGCGATAGCGGCAAGCGCGCCGCGGCCGTCCAAGGCGAGCAAAAATGTGGAACGAATTCATGGACCGCGTCCCTGCTCTGCCGCGGCTGCTGCGCATTCGTTTTCTTGATCTCTTGCGCTATGGGAGCTCCGGTCGCTGCACAAAGCTCCAAAATCGGGTTCGCGAACGGTTTTCCGCAGGATCCGGACTTCTTTCCCATCGGGGTTTGGTTGCAGGAGACACACCGCGCCCAGTCCTACAAGATGATGGGCGTGAACACGTACGTGGGTCTTTGGGAGGGCCCGCGCCAGCAGCAACTGGCCGATCTGGCGAATGCGGGCCTTTACGCCGTTGCCGCCCAGAACGACGTCGGTCTGTCCTCCGTCAATTCTCACGTCATCAAAGCTTGGCTGCAGCAGGATGAGCCCGACAACGCTCAGCCGCTTCCCGCGGGAGGCTGGGGCGATTGCATCATGCCCGAACAGATCAAGGCAAACTTCGCGACGCTGAGGGAACGGGATCCTACACGACCTGTCTTCCTGAACTTCGGCCAAGGCGTCGTGAACAAGCGTTGGGTGGGGCGGGGCGATACGTGCAGCAAGATCGATCACGATGCGTACTACAGCGACGCGAGCCGCGGCGCCGACATCCTCTCGTTCGATATCTATCCTGTGGCGGAAGTCGAGCAGACGCATATTGCAGGACACCTGGAGCTGGTTGGCGAGGGTACCGCGCAGCTCGGCCGCTGGGCGACATCGGCGCAGTCCGTGTGGACCGTTATCGAGACGACGCACATCCACAATCCGCAACGGCGCCCGACCGGGAATGAAATCCGCAGCATGGTCTGGATGGCGGTGATACGCGGCGCCCGTGGCATCACCTATTTTGCGCACGAGTGGCAGCCTAGCTTCGCGTCGGATGCAATATTCCGGTACCCCGAGATCGTTGCGGCAGTGACGCTCGTCAATGCTCAGCTCGCTCGGCTTGCTCCCGTTATCAACGGTGGCGCCGATGTCCCGCTGACCGCCAAGTCGGATCAACTGGTTGCCATGGCGCGGCAACGCGGTGGCTCGCTGTACGTATTTGCTGCCAACAACACCGCCGAGCCTATCGAGGGGCGGATCTCGCTTCGCGGGCTCCCCTCCAAAATAGGGACGGTGCTTGACGAGCAGCGCTTTGTAAACGTCGAGGACGATGCCCTGATCGATAACTTCTCGCCTTACGGGGTGCACCTGTATGTTTTCGAGAACTAGAGCCTGCAGGGAGGGGCGGCCGTATAGACCTCCGTCGGAGATCGCGCCTTGACGATCCGTCCGCATCCTTCCTGCGCGTTTGTCACGTTCGGCAGGGCCCTGCTGCCCTAGCCACATGGGAGGCGCATTTGCCACCTCGTGGGCAACAAACATTACTTGTGAAGTGACGGCGATGTCCGAGAGTGCGAAATCCTTACCGCTCCCACAAACTTTCACCAGGAGTCGGCGTGGCAACAGCCACAGCCGCATCAGCAGTCATGCACGAGATCAGCGTGACAGAGCCGGCGTACGTCGCAAATTATTGCGCGCCCGACTCTCAGATTTGCCATTGCCGATCACATTGCTGCTGCTCGCGCTCCTGCTCCCGCCAGAACTCGATTTCTACTTAGGCGGATTGCGGCTCAACTGCCTGCGCCTTATCCTCGTTCTTTTCCTGCCACCTGCCATTGGCCGACTACTCTCCAGCAGGGGACCAAAGCTGCGCAGCTTTGATTTCCTTCTCGTCGGAGCCTTTGCCTACTTTGCGCTAACCTTCTTCTTGAAACAACCTCTTCCAATGGCCATCCAATCCGGGGGCATTGTTTTTCTCGAAGGGGTAGGCACCTATCTGATCACGCGCGCGTATATCCGCAACGCCTATCAATTTCTCGCTGCTGTGAAATTGCTCTTCTTCATGGTCCTTCTCGCAGGCGCCTTTGCGATACCGGAATCCCTTCTGCATAGCCATTTTGCTCGCGACATTGCTGCAGCGATCTCGGGCGCGCCGACGCTTTCTTGGGGTGAAACTCGACTTGGCTTGCTTCGGGCCATGTCCGTTTTTGAGCATCCCATCCACTATGGCGTCTTTTGCGCCAGCGTCTTCGGGCTTGTGTGGTTCACGCAACAGGACCCAGCCCGACGCATCTTTCTCTGCTCACTGATCGGCGGAGCGACATTCTTTTCGCTCTCG
>JAFKKW010000268.1 GCA_017304275.1 Hyphomicrobiales bacterium
GATCGTCGCCATTCCGGTGTCGCTGATCGGCACCTTCTACATGCTCGCGGCGTTCGGATTCTCGCTCAACAACCTGTCGCTGTTCGGGCTGGTGCTCGCTATCGGCATCGTGGTCGATGACGCGATCGTGGTGGTCGAGAACGTCGAGCGCAACATGGCGCAAGGCATGAGTCCGCGCGAGGCCTCGTACCGGACGATGGAGGAGGTCGGCGCGGCGCTGATCGCCATCGCGCTGGTGCTTTCGGCGGTGTTCGTGCCGTCGGCTTTCATCACAGGCATCTCGGGCCAGTTCTATCGGCAGTTCGCGCTCACCATCGCCGGCGCGACGATCATCTCGCTCATCGTCTCGCTGACGCTTTCGCCGGCGCTCTGCGCCCTGCTTCTCAGGCCGCACCAGCACGAAGGTCACAAGCGGCAGAACATCCTGATGCGGCCGCTCAACGCGTTCTTCCGGGCTTTCAACTGGAGCTTCGACAAGATGAGCGCCGGCTATGCGTGGTTCGTCGGCAAGATCGTGCGGCTGGCCGTCGTCATGCTCGTCGTCTACGTCGGCATCATCGCGTTCGGCATGAACGAGTTCCGCAAGACTCCGGTCGGGTTCATTCCGGCCGTCGATGGCGGCTACCTGATCACGGTCACGCAGTTGCCGCCCGCGGCCTCGCTCGCGCGCACGGACGCGGTCAACAGGCGTGCGGTGGAACTGGCGCTGGAGACGCCGGGCGTGGCGCACGCCGTGAATATCGTCGGCTTCTCGGGTGCCACGCGCACCAACGCGCCGAATGCCGGTGCCGTGTTCGTCGTTCTCAAGGATTTCGCGGAGCGGGCGCGCGATCCCAACCAGTCGGCGCAGGCCATTCAGCAGGCACTGCTCAAGAAGTTCTCGACCATCCAGGATGCTATGGTGCTGGTCGTCGCGCCGCCTCCGGTGCGCGGCATCGGAAGCGCCGGCGGCTTCCGCATGATGATTCAGGACCGCGGCGGCGCGGGGGCGGGCGCGCTGCAGCAGGCGGTCGGCGCCATGATGGCGAAGGCCAACCAGACGCCCGGGCTCATGCAGGTCTTCTCGCTGTTCGAGAATGCGACGCCGCAGCTCTATCTCGATATCGACCGCGTCAAGGCGCAGATGCTCGGCATCAACGTGTCGGATGTGTTCAGCGCGCTGCAGACTTATCTCGGCTCGGCCTACGTCAACGACTTCAACCTGCTGGGGCGGACGTTCCGTGTCACTGCTCAGGCGGACGGCGACTTCCGCGGCAACGTCAAGGACGTGCTCAAGATCCGCGTACGTAACTCGGCCGGAGATACCGTGCCGCTCGGCACCTTCACGACCGTACGCGACGTCACCGCGCCGGCGCGTGTGCCGCGCTACAACCTCTATCCCGCGGCGGAGCTCGACGGGTCGGCTGCGCCCGGCTATTCGCAAGGCCAGGCGATCGACCTCATGCAGAAGCTCGCGGCGGAGACGCTGCCGCAGGGCTTCAGCTACGAGTGGACGGATCTTGCGTTCCAGCAGATCCGAGCCGGCAACACGGCAGCCTTTGCGTTCGCGCTCGGGGTGGTGTTCGTGTTCCTGGTGCTCGCCGCGCAGTTCGAAAGCCTGACGCTGCCGCTGGCGGTGATCCTGATCGTGCCGATGAGCCTCATCGCGTCGATCTCGGGTGTCATCCTGCGCGGAATGGACAACAATATCCTGACGCAGGTCGGTTTCATCGTGCTGATCGGCCTTGCCGCCAAGAACGCCATTCTGATCGTCGAGTTCGCGGCGCAAGTCGAGCAGCAGGGCCAGAGCAAGTTCGAGGCGGCCAAGGAGGCGGCGCGACTCCGGATGCGTCCCATCCTGATGACGTCGCTGGCGTTCATTCTCGGCGTCGTGCCGCTGGTATGGGCGGTCGGTGCCGGTGCGGAGCTGCGCCAGGCGCTGGGGACGGCCGTGTTTGCCGGCATGATCGGCGTCACGGTGTTCGGCCTCATCTTCACGCCGGTGTTCTACGTGGTCTGCCGCTGGCTCGGGCAGCTCTTCACTCGCCGCCGGCCTGCGCCGCACGATGAAGCGACGGCGCCAGCGGAATAGCCAGATCGTTCGCCTGAGCGGCTCGACCGTCCGCCGGTCGATCGGCCGCACCATCGCCCTTCCTGCGCCACGCTGCGGACGGCGCAGACGACGTGCGAATTTTTATTTCCGTAGACGGACTGCCATGACGCCGGTCGAGCGCCGTGGTGCAGTTTGCCACCCTTTGACACGCCGCTTCCGATAACGTGCCTCAACCGAATGGCGCGGCAGCAAATTTTTGAGCCAGCTATTTTTCTTGAATGTTGTTTTGATCTGCCGCGTTTGGCCGTCGGTCAGTGGAATGACAGATGTCGGTCTATTTCTGTCTCTTGTTTTTCTCCGCGACTCATCGCTTTTCCTTTTGAAGTGGAAGCAACTGCTTTCAAACCTCTATAGTTTGAATGATTATCCCTTATAGATCAGTGGATTTCGTCGATCATCGAAACTGCTGAAGTGGCCTCCGCAAAAACTCTTCTTTCGTGGAAAAAGAGAACAGACGATGACAACCAACGCATCGATTTCAGCGGTCTTCTACCAGCACCTCGCGAAGTACCCCGAAACCGCCGCGTTCTTCAGAACGAGAGAGATGATGACGGGCGCCAGAAATGCGCAGCTTCGTCACTGGCAGACCATTCTCGACGCGAACTTCGATGCCACCTACGAGGGGTCCATCAAGCGCATCGGGGACACCCACCACCGCATCGGCCTCGATCCACGCTGGTACATCGGCGGATACAATGCGCTGCTCACCGGTTTGATGCAGGCGATCGCACTGCGGCTGCCGGCCGCGGGCGGCATCGGCAAAGCGGCGCCGGCGGACCGCAAGGCCGCGCTGCAGGGCGCCGTGCTCAAGGCCGCGATGCTCGATATGGATCTTGCGATCTCCGTTTATCTCGAAGCCGGGCGGCGAGATCTCGACAAGCTCGCCGGAAGCGTGGTCTCGATGGCCGGCTCGGTCGCACATACGGCAGTCGAGCTCGAGCGGGCGGCCGAGTCCGTGGCCGGTTCGGCGCGGTCGGCGACAGATCAGACGGCTGCCGTCGCGGCAGCGGCGGAGCAGGCGTCCGCCAACGTGCAGACGGTCGCGTCGGCTGCAGACGAGCTGTCGGCTTCGGTCAAGGAGATCTCGCGGCAGGTGGCAGGGTCGACCGAGATCGCCGGGCGCGCCGTATCGACGGCGGATCAGGCATCCGGCAAGGTGCGCACGCTGTCCCAGGCGTCCCAGAAAATCGGCGATGTGGTCGAGTTGATCAGTAACATTGCTCGGCAGACGAACCTCCTCGCGCTCAACGCGACCATCGAGGCGGCGCGCGCGGGAGAGGCAGGAAAAGGCTTTGCCGTGGTCGCGCAGGAGGTCAAGTCGCTCGCCAACCAGACGGCCAAGGCGACGGCCGAGATCGGGGCACAGATCACCGCGATCCAGGGCTCGACCGCGGATGCGGTCGGATCCATCGGCAGCATCGGCGATATCATCAAAGCCATCGACCAGATCGCCAACACGATCGCATCCGCCGTCGAGGAACAGGGCGCGGCCACGGTTGAGATCGCACGCAACGTCCAGGAGGCGGCGCGGGGCACGTCGGAGGTGGCGTCCAATACCGTTGGGCTTTCGAACTCCGCCGCGTCGACGGGAAGCGCGGCAGCTCAGATGCTGGCAGCGGCCAAGAAGCTCGGCATGCAGGCGGAGGAGCTTCGGATGACTGCCGAAAGTGTCAAGTCCCGCAAGGCGGCGGCTTAGGAGCGCGCGGCGCCTCGGCTTTGGAGATCCTCACCGATTTTCCGCTGGAGGACGGTCATTGCCGCCTCCAGCGTGTGTCGGGGCGTGTGGCCGGCGTCGATGGTCGTCCATGTCATCGCTCCAAGCTCCTGCCTGTATTGGGCATGGACAACCGCGACATCGGCGTCCGAAGCGTCGCCATGGCGCGCGTTGATGCGCGCGATCTGCGTTTCGAGGGGGGCCTCGAGCCATAGACCGACGAAATTCGCGCCGTTCTCCTGCGCGATGGATTCCAGGCGCTGGCGTTCCGCGGGCTTCGAGGAAACGCCATCGAAGATGACGCCGTGTCCGGCCTTCAGCGCTGAGACGGCTTTCTCGTAGAGCCGCTCATAGACCTTGTCGGATATCTCTTCGGTGTAATGC
>JAFKKW010000269.1 GCA_017304275.1 Hyphomicrobiales bacterium
CATGGGGCTCGGCGCGACCGGCAGCGCCGTCGGCGAGGTGTGCTTCAACACCGCCATGACCGGGTACCAGGAGATTCTGACCGATCCGTCCTACGCCGGCCAGATCATCACCTTCACGTTCCCGCACATCGGCAACATCGGCACCAACGCCGAGGACACCGAAACCTCGAATCTCGCGGCACGCTCGGGCGTGCGCGGGGCGGTGCTGCGTGCCGACATCACGGATCCCTCCAACTACCGGGCCGCAGCCCACTTCGACGCATGGCTGAAGAGCCGCGGCATCATCGCCATCGCCGGCATCGACACGCGCGCGCTCACCGCCCGCATCCGCGAGAAGGGCATGCCGAACGCCGTCATCGCCCACGAGCCCACGGGCACGTTCGACATCGACAAACTCAAGGCAGAGGCCAAGGCCTGGCCCGGCCTGCTCGGCCTCGATCTGGTGCCCGACGTGACCAGCGGCCAGAGCTACACCTGGGACGAGACGCGCTGGGTGTGGGGCAAGGGCTACGGACGCAACGAGAACCCCGAGTTCCACGTCGTCGCCGTCGACTACGGCTTGAAGCGCAACATCCTGCGCTGCCTGGCGTCGGCAGGCTGCAAGGTGACCGTCGTACCGGCCAAGACGTCGGCCGAGGAGATCCTCGACCGCAAGCCGGACGGCGTGTTCCTCTCCAATGGCCCCGGCGACCCGGCCGCGACCGGCGCATACGCCGTGCCCGAGATCAGGAAGCTGGTCGACTCGGGCCTGCCGATGTTCGGCATCTGCCTGGGACACCAGATGCTCGGTCTCGCCCTCGGCGCCAAGACCCGAAAGATGCACCAGGGGCACCACGGCGCCAACCATCCGGTCAAGGATTTCACCACCGAGAAGGTGGAAATCACATCGATGAATCATGGGTTTACGGTCGACCGCGAGACGCTGCCCAAGGGCGTCGTCGAAACCCACGTCTCGCTCTTCGACGGCACCAACTGCGGGTTGGAGCTCGAGGGCCGCCCGGTGTTCTCGGTCCAGTACCATCCCGAGGCGTCGCCCGGACCGCAGGACAGCCACTATCTGTTCGATCGCTTCGTCGACAAGATGCGCGCGCGTAAAGGGACGACCCGCCGCGCCTGAGGGATAATCCGCACGTCGAGCGGCACCGGACGGCGGCGGAGCACGATTAAACCTTAGAAATCTTCTCGTCCTCGCATCGACTTTTTCCCGGTCGCGCGTATAGGATGCGCGCCGACTGAGACAAGAGGCGCAAAGGCGCCGTAGAATTGGGAAGAGACGACCATCATGCGTACCGCCGGAATTGCCATCGCACTCGCCGCGCTCGCGGCCAGCGCTCCCACCGCCTCGGCCTGCGACGGCAAGGCCGACGTCGAAGCGGCCTTCATCAAGCAGCAGAAGCAACCCTGGCGCACCGAGGTCGTGACCAAGGCACAGGACGGCACCGAGCAGCTTCAGCGCTTCGATTTTCAGCCGCCGGACAAGATGTACCGCAAGGCGTCTGCGGGCGGCGAAAGCATCGAAACCATCGGCATCAGCAAATGGGCCTGGAGCAACCTCGGCAGCGGCGCCGGCTGGGAGGAGCTGCAACCCATGCACGCCCGCGTCGTGACGCTGCAGGTGGAGGAAGCTTTTGCGCCGCCGCGCGTGACCGCGGACTTCAATTGCTTGGGCGACGTGACAGTGGAGGGCAAGAGCTACCGCGCCTATCAGACCACGCCGGAGAAGATCGCCACCGGCGAGACGCTGGCGCGCACGATCTACATCGATCCCGAGACGGGTCTCCCAGCTTTCAATATCGTTGGCGCACCCGATGCGAGCGGCGATCCCGTGGTCAAGGGCGTATTCACCTATCCCTCGGACATCAAGATCGAAAAGCCGTACTGATCATTCGACGGAATATATCGGCGCGCCCGCCCTGCGGCTGGGCAGCCATGGAGGTAATGATACGATGCGCTTGAAGTCCGCCCTGTTCGTGCTTGCCTGTGGCCTCGTGCCGGCAGCTCCCGTCTACGCCGACTGCTCGACCGAAGTCGCGCTCGCGGTCAATTCGCAGGGCAAGCAGAAGTTCATTCGCAAAGAGACCGACATGATCACCGAGGCGGGCCCCGCCAAGATGATCGTCGAGTACGCCACGCCCGATCGCATGCGCCAGGTTCTGACGCCGCAAGCCGAGGGCAGCAAGCCCGTCGAGAGCATCGTCATCGGCGAGAAGGCGTGGACCAACAATGGGGATGGCTGGAAACAGGCCCCCCCCGGGGAGACGGACCAGCTCGTTCAGTACATGATCCGCAGCATTGCCCAGATCTATCAGGAGGTCGGCAAATTCGAGTGCACGGGCCTTGAGACCATCGACGGCAAGGAGCTGCGCGGCTATCGCGGCATCGACGAGGTCCAGGCCGCCCCTCCGGGCAAGAAGACCGAGCCCACGGTGAAGAACGAGGCCGTTCGCATGGTCTACCTCGACCCGAAGACGGGGTTGCCGGCGCGCAGCATTTTTGCCCGCAAGGAGTTCCTCGACAAACCGATTTTCAAAGAGGTCTATTCCTACCCCGAGAAGATCGAGATCGAGCCCCC